>JALSSQ010000339.1 GCA_026984165.1 Sulfurovum sp. | reverse complement strand
AAGGTTTCATGGATTAAAAACAGGATATAAAACATTTTACAGTCAAGATGATCTAGGAAAGTTTAAGCCTAAGCAAAAATGGAATTATGCAGGAAAAGTATGTTTAATAAAACTCAATAGAAAAAAATATGATGAATTATGGTATGGGGCAAAAAACTTTTTTGTCTTAACGCGATATAATCACAGTGCTTATTATGCAATGTCAGTGTATCAGCTGGCATGCAAAATAAAAGAAAATATGCAATGTGACAACCATAAGGGAAGCAATGAAAATTAATGTAATTATCATTGACAAAAAAGGGAAAGATACACTTTACACAGGATTGGTTGAACATTATAAAAAAATTGCAAGACCGTTTGCGCAAGTAGAAGTGATAGAGATATTTGATAAAGGCATAAGTAAAGCACAGGAAATTTCACCTCAGGCAGCACAAAAATCTTATACAAAAGCATTGGATAGGTTTATGCATAATGGAATAAATATTGCATTAGATCCATCTTCTAAAGAAGTTGATAGTCATGATTTTGCCAAATTGCTTAAGAATAGAGTACATATAAATCTGTTTATAGGCGGTGCATACGGCTTTGAGAGTAGTTTTTTGGATAAATGTAATAATAGCATATCATTTGGTAAAATAACGCTTTCACATAAACTTGTGAAAGTAGTATTATTGGAACAGATTTTTAGAGGTCTTAGTATTAACCACAATCATCCGTACCATAAATAGGGAAAATAATGTTAACAAAAGTAGAATTAGAAGCGTTTCAAAATAGGTTACTTGACAGAAGAGTACAAATTGAGAGAAATCTTACGGGTACATCATTGGAATTAGACAGTATGAGAGAGCTTGAACTCAATGATGAAGGTGATTATGCAGCGGCATCTGCAGAAACTATCGTTGATAGTGCTATTTTAGAGCAACAACGCAAAGAATTAAACGAAATTGAACTTGCTTTGGATAAAATAAAAAAAGGGACTTATGGTATATGTGAAATGTGTGAAGAGCCTATTGGCAAACCTCGATTGGAGGTCAAAAGCTTTGCACGTTTTTGTATTGCTTGTCGCGAGATTAATGAAAAAGAACATAAATAAATGGTTTTTTTGAAATCTTATAATCTATTTTAAAAGGGATACATAATGAAACTTGGTTTATATACTTTTGCTGCTCTTGTATTGATAGCTCTTGTAAGTATAGTGACTTATACACTAAATCCAAACAATTACATTGTCGAAGTAATGGGTGTAAATTTAAATTTTCCTATAGCTGCATGGATTGCTTTGCCTATGGTAGTACTCTTTTTATTTACAGTGGCTCATATGCTTTTTTATGGTCTTAAAAATTACTTTAAAATTAAAAAGTGGCAAAGAGATACAGATACTTTGGAAGATGCATTGTATTGGTCTTTGGTGAATGAGCCTAAAGAGCAAAAATATGCTATGGATGAAGTAGGTAGTTCTGCACGATTACTCAGTAAAGCTTCTTTGCTTGTATCAGATAATGTTGAAGGCTTAAGTCCAAGACTTTCAAGAGTGGTCAATATTATTCAAAAAATCAACAATGGTGAATATATTGATTTAAAAGAAGAAAAGATGGCAAAAGTATTTAATGCAGGTAATCCTATATTAGTAAAAAATAGACTTAACCGTATAGAATCAGATGAAAAATTTGTTGAAAATGTGATGCGTTCTAGTTCTGATTATTCTGAAGCTGTACGAAAAGAGGCACTTGATGTATTTGCACGTAAAGCAAATTTTGAAATAGCACGTAAATATACAAAAGTATTTGATGTTAAAAGCTTTTTAGTAATGCTTAACAGAGTAAGTAGTGAAGATAATTTAGGATTTAATAAAGAGATTTTATCTACATTTGTTGAAGATTTAAATCTTTCATGTGCTGATTTTATTAAAATTGCAGATGTGACAAAAAAATATTTTAAGCCAGATGAAAATTTAGCACTTTTTAATGCATATCAAAGAGAGAATGAGAAAGCCCAAAATGCATATCTTTATCTACTGTTTGAATATGAACTTATGGATAAAGTGGGCGCATTTCTCGAAGAACAAGAAGAGAACGAATTTATGAAATTTAGAGCATTTTATCAATTAAAACGTCAGAATGCTAAATATAAACTAGAAGATATTATCGATATCCATTCGGTATGTACAGAGACAAAATTTCTATAAACTTGTATGTCTTCATTAGATTTTTCAAAGCCTCTTTATGCTTTAGCCCCTCTTGCGGGCTTTACCGACCTTCCTTTTCGTTCTGTGGTTAAGAAGTTTGGTGTTGATCTTACTGTTTCAGAGATGATAAGCTCAAATGCACTTATATACAAGTCTAAAAAAACCCATCGTATGCTTGAGAAATCACCCATAGAAAATCCATATGCGATTCAGATAGCAGGTTCTGATTTGGATGTTATAAAACGTGCTGTAGAAATCATCAATGAACGAGAAGATGTGACATCTATTGATTTAAACTGTGGTTGTCCTGCTCCTAAAGTAGTAAACAATTTGCAGGGCTCTTCTTTACTTACCGATTTGCCTCAAATGGCAAAGGTGATAGAGACGATTAAAAAGTACTCCAATAAAGAATATACTTCAGTAAAATTTCGTCTAGGATTTAATGAAAAAAACCATGTCGCCATAGCCAAACTTTGTGAAGATGCAGGCGCAGACTATATTGCTGTTCATGGTCGTACCAGAGCAGGACGATATAAAGCTCCTGTGGATTATGATGCGCTTGCAGAGATAAAGAGACATATCAATATCCCTATGTTTGCCAATGGTGATATAGATACACCAGAGAAAGCCAAATGGGTACGTGAATATACTGGTGCTGAAGGTGTGATGATAGGTCGTGCAGCTGTAGGAAAACCATGGATATTTAAACAAATTAAAGAAGGCATGGATGCGCCTACGCCTGAGCTCATCAAAGAGGTTGTATTGGAACATTTTGACCAGATGATAAAACACTATGATAAGTATGGCGCTATTATTTTTAGAAAAAATCTGCACTCTTACTCTAAAGCAGGCTACCAAGGTGCTTCTGCATTTAGAAATGAAGTTAATCGTATTGAAGATCCTGTAGAGATGAGAGAAGCTATTGAAAGCTTTTTTTCCCAAAACTTTATAGGCGAATCTTGCTAGTTTTTTCTGGCTTCTTTACTTTTATGTACCAAATATGCAAGTACAAAACTTGTCAAAACAAAACCTAAAAAGAGGAAGAATCCAACTTCCAAATGCGTACCATTCGTGGTTATAATATTTACAGGATCACTTCTACTTTCGAGATGTTTTAGCTCATTGCTCACTACACCATCAAGTCCCAAATATGCCATAAAGATAGAAACTACAAAGACATCTGCCATTGACCATTTAGTTGATTTGAGTGCAAAGAAACGTGTGATAGGATTGTTGCCTATGATACTGTTGCTATAGAAGTACATATAGGTTGAGATAAGCTTAAGCGTTGGAAAAATGACAGAGAACATAACAAGCAGTACCCCTACAAATTTCATTTTGAATTTTTCAGAATCAAGAAGTAATGAGACTAAGTCTGAAATACTTTTACTTTGAAAAAAGAGGATTTGATTGTGAAAGACCACAGTAGTGTCAAGTATGGTAAAGTTGAGTTGTGCGATTTTTGCTTCAATATCTAACATAGGAAGATAAATACCAGAGACAAGGAGCGAAAGTGTCGTTACTACAAGTAAAAACAGAGTGTAAGAATTGAGTGTTTTGAATACCAATAAAATTATGAAAATAATGACAAAGGTAAGTACAAGCATGATTTCCATGGTATGATGCATATCTGTTTTGAGGGCTTGCATTTTGTTATTGAGCAATACGTTACAAGCTTCTTCTGTAGAGGTATTGTAATGTTTTAAAATACTATTAAATGCTGACATATCTGTGTGTTTATGAACATTTGCTGTAATAAATTCTTTTACTTTTTGCTGTAAAACTGCTTTTGCACGTGCCTGATTTTTTGGTTTTTCTATTTCTTTGATTACTCTATCAGTAAACTCTGGAATGCGATGACGCAAATCTTCAAAATCGATTATAGAGTCAGTAATCATCTGTTTTGTTGAACCAAGTATACTTTCTAAAAAGCCACGTTTATGGGTATTTCTGTCTTTTACGGCACGTTGTGCTTCAGATATAAGTGTCTCAATAATTGTGCTTATGTAGCCTTTAATTTCCTCTCGGTTGTTTGCCTTTTGAATACTAAAATTTTCAATTTTTGTATTGATAATTTTAATGATTTTTTCTGTCCATTTATCTGAATTAAACATACCAAATTCAGATGAGTGTAGCGTAGCGTATTCTGATTTATATATTTTTGCAGTATGCCCTTTATGTATGAGATTAATAGCAAGATAAATAAGCATAACCAGCAAAAAAGCAGCAACAGCAGAAAAGATTTTTTTCATTATTTCCATAAAGAATATACTCCCTTAATCCCAAGTTGCCATAGTATATCAAAATCTTTAGAATAATGCTATAATCTCAAGTTAATTTTTGGAGTAGTGAAAATGATGATAGAACTTATTCTTGTTGGAATTTTTATCGGTACGATGTCTGGATTTTTTGGTATAGGTGGAGGAATGATACTTGTACCTGTTCTTCTGGTACTTGGGTTTGAGATTAAAGATGCAATAGGTATTTCTATTGTTCAAATGGTTTTTTCCTCTGTATTTGGTTCATATCTTAATTATAAAAAAGGTTCACTCATTGTGGGTGAAGGGATTTTTGTTGGTTTTGGAGGATTCATTGGAGGATATATTGGTGGGTATGTAACACATTTTATCTCCGATACAGTCTTACAGTTTTTATTTTTTGGACTTTTGCTTTTTGCGTTGTTTAGACTTTTCTTTTCTAAAACTCATGAAGATGATTCACAAACAAAAACACTCTCAAAGGCTTTACTCTTTGTGATTGGTCTTATTATTGGTATCTTTGCGATTACTTTAGGTATTGGTGGGTCTATTATTTTAACACCATTGCTTGTAGGGCTCTTACATTATCCCATTAAAAAGGCAGTTTCAGCAGGACTTTTCTTTGTGGCATTTTCCTCAGTTGCAGGGATGATAAGTAGACTTAGTACAGGTACTATTGACTTTCATAATGGACTGATAGTAGCAACTGCATCACTTGTAGGAGTAACTTTAGGTATTTGGCTTAAAGATCATGTAACTTCAAAAAATCATAAAATGGCTCTCCTGGTACTTTATCTGTTTGCGATAGTGATGCTGATAAAAAAGATTTGGCTGTGATAAAATTAGAAATTAGAAATTAGAAATTAGAAATTAGGAAAATGAATGTCAAAAAAACAAGATATGATACATGTTTATGGTGCAAAAGAAAATAACTTAAAAAATATAAACCTAAGCATCCCCAAAAACAGACTCGTAGTCGTTACAGGTATTTCTGGCTCAGGTAAGTCAACTTTGGCTTTTTCTACACTTTATGCTGAAGGACAGCGTCGTTATATAGAATCACTCTCTTCTTATGCCAGACAGTTTTTGGGGCGTGTGGGTAAGCCCAATGTCGATAAAATTGAGGGGCTTACGCCTGCCATTGCCATAGACCAAAAGACGACTTCTAAAAACCCACGCTCTACGGTGGGGACGATTACAGAAATTTATGATTATTTACGTCTATTATTTGCACGTATAGGGGAACAACACTGTCATGAGTGTGGCAAAGCTATTTCCTCTATGTCTGCGTCAGACATCATTGAAGAGGTATTACGCATCCCTGAGGGAGCGAAGCTTATTATTATGGCACCACTGGTAAAAGAGAAAAAGGGTACTTTTACAGATATGTTGGAGTCCTTACGGCACAAGGGCTATGTTCGTGCTATGATAGATGGCGTCATGGTACGTTTGGATGATGAGATAGAACTTTCTAAAACCAAAAAACATACCATCAAAGTAGTCATAGACCGTGTGGTGATAAAATCAGATA
>JALSSQ010000338.1 GCA_026984165.1 Sulfurovum sp. | reverse complement strand
TGATGCAAGAGATAGACTTACAAAAGTAGATAATAACATTACATACCAATATGATTATGATAATAAAAGAGTCTCAAAAACCATCAATAACCAAACAACATACTTTATCTATGATGGCTATAAACTCATAGGTGAATACAACCAAGATGGAACACCAATAAAAGAGTATCTATACTTAAACAATACACCTATTGCAATAATAACACCAACAAAGACATATAAAATATACGCTGACCACCTAGACACACCAAGACGTGTAGCAGATACCACAAACACCATAGTATGGAGCTGGGAGTCTAAACCATTTGGAGAGAGTAAACCAAATGAAGATGCAGATAAAGATGGAAACATCTTTACACTAAACCTTCGATTTCCGGGACAGTACTTTGACAAAGAGACAAATAAGCACTACAACATCAATAGAGATTATGACCCGATAACTGGAAGATACATTCAAAGTGACCCTATTGGGTTTGATGGTGGGGTTAATACATATCTTTATGCAAATGGGAATAGTTTGAGGTTTGTGGATGAGGAAGGGTTATTCGGATTGGATAACATCTTATCTTCATCACTTAGCAGAAAAGACATTATTATAAAAAATCTTAGTGGTTATAACTGGGAATTACAAAGCAATCCATCTGTTGATGGCAGTAAGCCATTTTATGAAATTTCATCTTTTTCAAAAGTTCAAGAGTATGATTCGTATATTATTATAGCTTCAGGAAGGTATGCAATTAGTCCAAATATTTTACGAGCTATTATGTACATTGAAACTACGCATGGATATTATGATGCACCTCTTGATTTATTAGGAATAAATAAATCAATATTGCCTATGAATATAAATGTAGAATATTGGGGCAATACTTTTGGAAGTCGCTTTGAACTTTCAGAACCATACACAAATATTTTAGCAGGAGCAGATTTAATTCATAGAATTCAAAAAAACATGAGATATCCATATTCTATTAATCAATTAGCTACACTATACAACAATATAAATGCACAAAAAATTAATAATTATGGTGCAAGAGTAGAAAATATATATTATGAAAAGACTTGGAAATGAAAATAGTTTTTTTAATTTCATTTTTAATTGCAGTATTAATGGTTAGTGTGGGCATATTACATAATTCTCAATATGAGTTTATAAATGAAAATGGAGAAATAGACTATTTGTATACTGTTTTTCTATTTTTATCCTGGTTTTTTTTATTTTTTTTTATTGGAATAATAATAAAATTTATTTTAATCAAACTTTATCAAAAACTGGGGTCAGATGACAAAAATAAACCAACTAAATCATCTGGTAACTGACCCTTGGGATCCGATTAGACATAAATTCAGATAAAATCCAATTTGGTAAAAAGAAAGCAAAAAAAGTTTATGTAAAGATAAGATATGACTAATAATTTAATAAAAGAACTAATTTGTATTAAAGATAAAGAAACGCCATTGTTTCTTCCTCATTCAACTATAGTAAGAAATAAAAAATGGTTTGTGTGTGCAATAAGAGAAGATTGTGGATGCCTTGATATATTTGATGAAAGAGATTATATCAAAAAGGCAGTAGAATATTTTAGGGATAGTGAGTATTTTATCTCCGCATTATTTTCATTTAATTTTGATGATATAAATATCACTAAGATTAAGGTTAAATCTATCAATATTTATGACAATATTCAAAACAGTATAGACCCTTCATTAAAAGAGCAATATTATGAAAGTTTTGCATTAACAGATAATATGCAAAATTTTCTGATCTTACATTCACACGGAGATGATATTACTTTTATATGTGGTACAGAAGATTTTTTAAATTATCAACTTGATACTGATGATATAGGCAATTTTATGAAGAATTATTATAAATGTATTAAGGAGTATGCTGACTTTTGCAAACCTTTTCCATGGGAAAAGTTTGCCATAAAGGGGACAGGCTACTTTTAGTAGACTTCTGGAAGTAAAAAATGGGGTCAGTCGCTACCTTAAAAACACCCTTGTATAGAGGTCTATCATTGTTTTTGCAAGAGATAAAGCACTCACTCGTTGAAGCATAGGTGCCAGGTGATAACGATAACCTAAAAAAACTATGCTATAAATGAAAACACGTGGGGCTAAAAGCCCAATCAAAGCACGGAATAGTAGTCGAAAAAATAGGATTTATCTATTAAAAGAAGACCTAAAAAGTTAGAACAAGGTATCTTTAGTAAATACTTATATCACAAATAAATTCTTGTCAATTATTTGATGAATATCATTGAAATATTCCGTGGGGTAAGAAAGCAAATCATCCAAGAGTAGTTCGTGTTATCTCTAATGCTACATTTTTTGGTAAATGTAAAGATTAGTTTGATGTACTAGTATTGAGAGATGTGTGGGAGTTGTAGCTAAATTTCAACTCTAATGGGTATAATATATGCTAATAATTTTGACCTAGGAGAGTGCTGTGAATATTGCAGATGTGAAACGAGAATTAAGTGGTGATGAAAAGGTACTTGAGAGTGCCTTTAAGTTAGAGACACTGTATAAAAAATATAAATTTATTATTTGGACTGTAGTTATTGGACTCATTTTATTTTTTGTAGGCAGAAATGTAATGCAAAGTATGCATGAAGCTGAACTTTCAGCAGCAAATCAAGCATTTTTAACATTACAATCAAAATCAGATGATGCAGATGCATTAAAGGTATTGAAAGAAAAAAATCCAAAACTTTATGAACTATATGCATATGCGCAAGCAAGTAAAAATAAAGATACGAAAACCTTAGCAAATTTGGCAAAAAGTAAAAATAATGTTGTTTCTGATATGAGTACATATACCGAAAAGGTATTGGCAGATAAGAGAACGGATTCAAAGCTTTATAAAGAGATGTCAATCATAGAAGATGCATATTTGTCTATCAAGTCAGGTGATATTAAAAGAGCCAAAGCTAAATTGGATCTTATCTCACAAGATTCAGCACTTTCAATGTTGGCTTCTTTGCTTAAACATTCAACATTAAAGGAAAAATAATGATGCACAGAAAGTATTTTTCTATAGTTATGTCGTTTGGTATAGCTATGATGATGTCAGGATGTAGTGGAAAACAATATTTTAAGCCAGCACAGACACATACTGTTTCTGTAAACTATTTTGATGGTAAAATTACTGACTTAAGTCGCGATGGTGCCACTTTACATAATGGTAGATATATTGGAAAAGCAGGAATAAGTCATATTAATCTTGGGGAAGGGTATAGATTTTTAAGTGAAAATGAAAATTATGTGCTTGCTTCAAATGCAAAAGGTATTTTGAATATTATTGATAAGCATGCAGAAAAATCAGTAAGAGCAGTATCGTTACATCTTCCTGTTGTAGCTGCAACAATTAAAAAAGGCATTGTTGCATATATTCTTAGTAATAATACATTTGGCGTCTATGAAGTGAAAAATAATCGAAAAGTAATAGAAAATCGTTCAGAAAGGACATATGCGATTGATACAAGAGCAGCTAGTCCAATGTTTATTGATAATTTGGTTGTGATGCCAATGTTAGATGGAAAATTGATTATTGTAGATCTTGATAATAGCGATAATGCAAAAGTGGTTTATTTAAGTAGTAATAAAGTGTTTAATAATGTTGTATATCTTTCTCGCAAAGGAAATACTATGGTTGCTGCTACACCTAAAAAGCTGATTACTTTAGGTGTGCAAGGGAAAAAAGAATATAGTGCAAATATTTCGGAAATTGCTTTAGGGAATAATGCTATTTATCTTTTTACCAAAGAAGGAAATGTGGTTAAACTCAATATGGCACTACAGCCTGTTGCAAGTAAAAAATTTAAATATGCTCATTTTTCTGCTGCGACATCATTTGACAATAAAGTATTTGGTTTGGACCAGCAAGGTTCACTCATTGTGTTAAACAGCGATTTAACAAAGTCTAAGGTGTATGATGTAGGTGCGGTAGATGAGCCAGCCTTTATTACTGGTAAAAAGCTTTATAAAGATGGCAAAGTTATTGACTTATCACAATTAGGTTATGAGTAAGAGTAATCTATTGGTTGCCTTTGAAGAGTATCTTAGTGTTACAAAGGCACTAGATACACTTACAATTTCTTCTTATTTATCAGATCTCACACAGCTAGAACACTATTGTAAAAAAGTACTTACAAAGTTAGATACCACAGATATATTGGCTTTTTTATCTACTTTTGAAAACAAACGTACACTTAACCGTAAACTCTCTTCTATTAATGCTTTTTTTGCCTTTTGTCATAAGCAAGACTTCGTGCACGAGAAGATAAAAATTCCTATGGCAAAAGTGCCTAAAAATTTACCAAAATATGTGAGTAACGAAGAGATACTTGATGGCATCAATCTTATAGACAAAAGTACACTCATGGGCTTGCGTGACTATGCACTTATTTTGTTTCTTTATGCAAGTGGGTGTCGCATCAGTGAAGCACTCAATGTGCAACGTACAGATATTGTAGATGGGTGGCTCAAGATTCGTTTTGCCAAAGGTGAAAAAGAACGCGTAGTGCCATTGGCTCCTGTAGCCACACAAGCCTTGGAACGTTATTTGTCCAAGCAGGAGATTTCTAGCCCTTATATATGGCTCAATTATCGCGGAGAACAGCTTTCACGTATTTCGGCTTTTAAGATAGTTAAAAAATATCTAGGAGTCTCCCCTCATGTACTACGCCACTCCTTCGCCTCCTCTCTCATCATAGGGGGAGCAGACTTGCGTGTAGTGCAAGAGTTACTCGGACATAGCTCACTTGAAACTACGCAGATCTACACGCATATCCAGAAACAAAATCTAGCAGATACGATGCAGAGCTTCCATCCTTTGGCGTGATTTTGGTATGATACATATATGAAACAAACAGTAGAGTATCTTCAGCAAAAAAACATCATCTTCAAGTCACTTAAACCCATCTCATCCAAAGAACTGGGGAGTCGTAAAAAGATAGCTATCTATCTAGGTGTGGATCTCAAGGGTTATTACGCTGATGTGATGGTGCTGGAGAAAAAGAGCAGGGTACTTCGTAAAGAGGCGGAGGAGTTGATGGCTCTGCATGAGAAGCTGGAGAGCTATATCGACAGCAGTATCAAAAAAAAAGATATCATCATTAAAGCACCTTTGTGTTCTAAGGCCAAAGCATTGTTGCAGGAGCATGGGTGGGAAGTGTTTCATCAAGTAGCAGAGAGTAAGGAGTAGGGAGCAGTGAAAGATAAACTATTGATGGCAGATATTGGAAATACACATTTTCATAGCTATGATGGTGAAAGGGTGGAGCATCTCTCTTATGCTGAGGCGATAGAAAGATACGCAGATACAGCTTTGTGTTATATATCTGTCAAGCATGATTTGGAGAAAAAAATAACACAGATTAAACAATGGCAAAATATCTCTGATAGTATCTCTATCGATGGTGAGTATGAGACGATGGGTGTGGACAGGAAAGCACTCTGTTTGAGTCATGATAATGGTGTTTTTGTGGATGCCGGTTCAGCTATTACGGTGGATGTGGTAGAAGGAGGTAGGTATAGGGGTGGGTTTATTTTGCCTGGTATAAGGGGCTACTTGAAAGCGTATAAAGATATTTCACCTGCTTTGGATACTGCGCTAGATAAGGCACTAAACCTTACGCATTTGCCATGTACAACAAAAGAGCAGATAAGCTATGGTATAATCGCGTCTATTCAAGCACTTATAGAGAAACACAGCAAAGAAAAACAGCTCTACTTTACAGGTGGAGACGGCAGGCTTCTTGCCTCTTTTTTTAAAGATGCGATCTACGATGAAACACTTGTCTTTAAAGGCATGGTGAATGCGCTCAAGAGTGAAGAACTAAGAATTAAGAATTAAGAATGATGGTATGGTATCGCTTTGCGATACTTTTATGAAATTAAAGGGAAGAAATAAGAATGTTGCAAATAACAAAAGTATTGCTTCGCAATGCAGACAAAAACTACTCACTACTCACTACTCACTACTCACTTAGCTTCAACAAGGAGCTATCATGTTGACT
>JALSSQ010000337.1 GCA_026984165.1 Sulfurovum sp. | reverse complement strand
TCATAATACCTTCATTGTATGTAATTTTCTTAGATGTAAACTATCTCTTTGTATATACACTTCGCCGTACGCAATCACGTCACTCCTCTTCAGGACATCCATAAATAATACATCTTAAATGCTCTTTATATGCTTCGTCCTCATAACTATCGACTCTTGCTACACCCTCTTCAAAAGCTGCTCTGGCTACCGCAGAAGCTACCCAGATAAGTGCTTCTTTGTTAAAAGGCAGTGGAATGATATGCTCTTTACCATATGCTATGTTTTCATTATGGTATGCTGCCTTGACATAATAAGGTACAGGCTCTTTTGCCAAGGCTGCAAGCGCTTTAGCCGCTGCCATTTTCATACCCTCAGTAATTTTTTTGGCACGTACGTCCAATGCTCCCCTGAAGATAAAAGGAAACCCTAAAACATTATTTGTCTGATTGGGGTAGTCTGAACGTCCTGTAGCAATAATAGCATCATCACGTACCTCTTTTATCTCTTCGGGGAGTATCTCTGGTGTCGGATTTGCCAATGCAAAAATCACAGGCTCTGGTGCCATGCTTGCAACCATCTTTTGAGTCAGCGCACCTGCAACCGAAAGCCCCAAAAACATATCTGCACCCTCTATGGCATCAGAAAGTGTTTTGGCTTCAGTCTCTATGGCAAATTGGGACTTATATGGGTTCAAATCAGTTCGTGAGGTACTAATGACCCCTTTAGAATCACACATCACAATGTTCTCTACACCCAATTTACGATACATTTTTGCACAAGAGATACCCGCTGCTCCTGCACCATTAACAACAATTTTAATCTCTTCTGCTTTTTTCCCAGTCATCTCCAAGACATTAATAAGCCCTGCTGTGGTAATAATCGCTGTTCCGTGTTGATCATCATGAAAGACAGGGATATCAAGCTCCTCTTTGAGAATACGCTCTATCTCAAAACATCGAGGCGCTGAGATATCTTCTAAGTTAATCCCTCCAAAGGTAGGTGCTATGGCTTTACAGGTAGCAACTATCTCTTCTACACTGTGCACGTTCAACTCTATGTCAAAAGCATCCACATTGGCAAATTTTTTAAAGAGTACCGACTTGCCTTCCATCACAGGCTTGGATGCCAAAGGACCAATATCTCCAAGACCAAGCACTGCTGTACCATCAGACACAACAGCAACCAAATTTGCTTTATTTGTATATTCAAAGGCTAAGTTTTTATCTTTTTCTATCTCAAGGCAAGGTATGGCCACCCCTGGTGTATATGCCATGGAGAGTTCATATTGAGAGTCACATGCTTTGGTAAGATCAATGCCTATCTTTCCATTTTTGTGATATTGAAGTGTTTTTTCTTTGGTTATTTTAGACATGAAATACCTTATAGTGCGAATAATATAAATATTATACTGCAACTATTGTTAAGGTAAATATGTACCCAAAAGAGCCATAGTGACAATATAGAGATTTGGTACTTTTACTCAAAATACTCTTCGATAATCTTAGGGAAGAGTCTTATTGTATTGTGCGCCTTGTCAATTTTAGGCTGAAATATTTCAGACGTATGTGGATAATTTTGAATAAACTCTTCATAGATGCGTATCTTGTCTTCCATATGTATCTGAAGAGCATCCAACACAGCCTGCATATTTTCTTTGGATGTTGCATATTTCATAAGAAGTTCAAACATACGCTTACGCGGATGAAGTGCCATAGAGTCACCTGCAACCAGCGCAATATCTTTAATATCCCATCGAGAAATATAAATACCACTTGATGCAGGTGCTACAAGTTTGGCATAGAGTGCTTCGGTATAAGAAGGATAATCCTGCAAATCAACCTCTTCATCTGCTTCACACTGCCCATCTGGACAAAATGCAGGTGGTCTGTCAAATGTCTCAAATGCTTTTTTTAACTCTTCTATATCCATATTGTTTGGCATACTGTTTCCTTATTTTGTAGTTTCCATAAGATGCGGTATCTCATCTATATCTATTTTCGCATCAAACCATCTGTTTGCCAGTAGCATCATTTTAGCCACCAAAGTCGTGTGCTCATCTAAAAACTCTGGCTTCTCAAAAAGTGCTTTGGCATCATCATCCAGACAATAGCCCTTTACTTTTCCTGCCTCAACCTCAATAAAATCTACCCTTTTTTCACGAGAGGCACAGGCATTCAATGTTTCACAATAGTGGACAGCTTTTGTAGAAAATTCTCTTTCTATCATCATTTTATCCACCTTGGATTGTCCTACATTGGACATTGTAAAATCAAAGTGCTCATCGGTGATATTTAACGCAATTGCTGTTGCATTTTTACTGTTGCGTTTCATTATTTTATTAAAATAGCGTCGCATATACCCTGTTTGGGCATTGTGACCCAAAATGGTACACAGTTTTGTATCGGGCTTAATCTCTTCTGGTCTCATACTTCATTCTCTTTGTCTGCTTCCTCTTTGGCCTCTCTTTGGGCTTTCATCTTCTTTGCATTGTCGTGCAAAAATATTGCCTCTTCTTCTTCGACCAAACAACGTGGACAAGTCTGCTCTCCACCTGTGTAGGTAAAGTTGTTCCCACATTCATTACAACGTTTAATGTTAAACGTTGCCAAGGTACGTTGTGTAGGTTCAAACAACTCTTTTATCTCATAACCTGGTTGCAGCTGAATCGCTTTAGGTTCACATACATCATGACAGAGGCGACATTTCACACAAAGCATAGAGTCAAAATGAATCAGTGAAAATTTTGCATCTGAACTGAGTGCACCTGTAGGACAGATACGATAACATATCTGACAGTTCGTACAACTCTCATCAACAAATTTCTGAGAAGTAAAACTCACATCCTCTTCTGCCAACACTTCAAATACATGGGGTACATTGGCTTGCTTAAGTATGGTAAAAAGAATTTTACGTTTATCAGGTAACTCTTTTTCTTTTATTTTTTTAATCGTCTCCACATCTAATGCAAAGGTTTTAAGTTCATCCGCTTCTACAGCTTCGTCAAATGTCATTTTGTGTTTTACGACACCTTTGAGTGAAGCATTACCCAAAAATGAACGTCTTGATGTCGGCTCTTGTTCCTCTGTTTTTGCCTCTACAGATATAGAGGCTTCCATATTGGTATGAAGCTTTTTATCAGAAAAAGAGGAGAGTACAAAATTTGCCTCTTCTATACGTGCTTCTATCTGCTCGTATAAAATACTCTCTTCATCATAAGAGCTCATATCTAAAGTAATTTCATCATCACAGGCCAGTGCCAAAGCAATGAGATGCTCTACACTCAATACAGACAGACAAGGCACATTAAGTTTAGGTGAGATAAGACGTACTTTAGAGTCCAAAAAAGTAAAGAAAAACTCTGTCGTAGAAAAATCCGAAAGCGAAAAAGCTTCCGTAGGACAGACGCCCACACATGCTGCAGCCTCCACGCCTGTGTTTTTTGTGAAACTGGGTAAATTATCGACCAGTGTAATGGAGTCTGGACAGGCATCCACACACTTGGTACAGTTTGAAAACTTACTTTTTGCCCGTACACACGAGGCTATTTCTAAATGTAACGACATTAGTTTTCTGTTGCCTCTAGCTTACAATTTTCTTCTAATTTTTCTATCACATACTCATAGTCTGACAAAAGAAACTCCAAAGTAAGATCAGCCCCATCATGGTAAAGTGGTGTACGCGATTCTCGCTTTGCATTAATGAGAAAAAGTGGCATCCACTCTAAAAGGTGGTCTTTCATAAAACCCTTTTGAATTAAAAGCAATTCACAAACGCCCTCCTGATCTTCTGCTTCCAACGCTTTTTTAAGTGCTGTGCACAGCATATACATAAACTCCAGCTCCACACCAATGTGATCTGCACTCACCACCCTTGCTTTTTCAAGTTCTACTCTAAAATCAAGTGCATCATACAGCTCCACTACAGGATTTGCCTGACCACTTTCAATCATCTGCTCTTCGCTCAAGTAAAAACTCTCATAAGGGATGAGATTCATAAGAAACAGGTTGGTAAAGTCAGCATTATATTCCTCTGCAATAAGCTTCTGCATAGAGATCTCTTTACGTTTCGACCAAGCTTTATAGTTAGGGAAAAGCCCAAGCAAATTTTCATCACTTTCGAGCGTTTTTAAAAATGCCTCATCTACTTCTACTAACATCAATCTTGAAATGAGTGCATAAATCGCAATACGGTTTTCTACTTCTTGTTTCATTTGTTCCATCATCAGGTACTATCTTTCATATAAGTTGTTTGGCACTATACCACTTTCAAGATAAATAAAACGTAAGTCGATGATTTATCTGGGAAATTGTATAGCTATGTAGGGGCAGACCTAAGTGTCTGCCCAAATTTGTAAAAGTTAGCCTTTAATACTAACAGAGTACCCTTTTAAAGACAATGGTACCGCAGGACGCTTAAGGTGAACAGGACGTCTAAGTGTATCGTTGGCATCAAGAGGACGTGTCAATTTGTCTCTCCATGCTTGATATACTTTAAAGTTATTTTCATAGTTCACATAAATATCACCAATTTTTTCATCTTTTCCTGCAAGCTCTATGCGCACTTTTTGGTGCCACGCATGGTTACCTGCGATTGGGTCTGGATGAGAAGGTGCAACAGCATTTTGCCAAGAACCTGACATACCATCCCACCAAATATTATCGAGGTCTTTGTTAAACTCTTTAAATTGCCATGTATCTCTACGTGCTTGCATACCGCTATTGATATCTTGCTTAGGTGTCATCTTACCGACTTTACCATCCATAGTCATATCAAAGAGTGGTGCTCCCAATCCAAGTACACCCAATTTGTGTTGGAATCCAGGAATTTCAACAGCATTTTTAAGCTTCCATCTACCTGCATGGTGTGAACATTGTAAAGTTCCTGGCATACAACCCTCAGTTGGTACTGCCATCGCGATGAAATAACCAGACTCAAGACCAGAAACAGTATCTGAAATCGTTACTTTAATCGCATCACCTCTTTTAATCCCCAACCTTTCAGCATCTTTGGTTGCTATCCATACTGGGTTATGGTTTTGAGAAATCTCCATAAGATGTTTAGAGTTTACAGAACGTGTATGAATATTGTATGGCAATCTAAATACTGTGTTCAATGCAAATTCATTTTTTGCCGGGTCGATAAAGTCATGGTGTACCTGTGTGACAACATGTACCATTTTCTTTCTCTCTTGGGCATTTCTCGGATAGATAGGTATAGCGTATTCTGGCCATTTCCACTCAGCAAACCACTTAGAGTAAAACTCAAGCTTACCAGTGAGTGAATGCCACCCTTGTTTTGCTTCACCTTTCACCATAACACCAATTTTCTTTTCACCACCAAATACATGGTCTTCCACTTTGATTGTACCATTTTGATCGATAGTTACTTCATCTTCTGTATATTCATGACCATGTGCAATATACTTACCATCTACTTTTTTAAGTGGTCTCTCTTGTGGTCTGAAGATATTATCTTCTACAAGCCATGTACCCATATCTCTCATCATCTCATAGTTAGGATATTTTGAGTTTTTATATTTAGGGTTTTGTTTTGCTGCTTCTCTAAGATTTGGTATCTTGTCAAATGCAGCCTGATACCACTCAGGGATAGTTACCGCTCGTGTTGGATCTTCTTTCGAGGCCCAGAATTTTCTCACACCAAGGCTACCGTCTGGATCTACATGGTGTACCATGATGTTTGCCCAGAACTCTACCTCTTCCCAAACCTCACCAAGACCTGCTGCCATGTGCGCTTCTAGTGTAGCACGTGCAGGGTCTTTTGCTTTCCATCCTGTCTTTTCCAACGCCACACGAAGTGCTGGGTTTTTAAAAGCAAGAATTTTAGCTGGTTTTGTTGGCTCAGATGATTGGTCATGTCTCTCTCCTGCAAGTCCTACAGGAAGCACAAAGTCACAATACCAGTTTGTCTCAGACCATGTTGGAGAAAGGTTAAATGACAATTCAATTTTATCTTCTCTCTTAAGACACTCTATCCATCTAAATCCATCTGGGTTAATCCATACTGGGTTGTACATACGAGGAATCCAAACAGCCAATTTCTCAGGAAT
>JALSSQ010000336.1 GCA_026984165.1 Sulfurovum sp. | reverse complement strand
TAAAAAAATATATATACCAGCAGATGTACCAGTGGATAAAGAAGAACTATTTTGGGCAAATTTTATGAAAATAACGCACAATAGTGGGCGATTGATGCTTTTTGCAGGTGATCAAAAAGTAGAACATTTAAATAATGATTTTTATGCAAAAGGTATTCCCCCTGAAGATAATGACCCCAAACATCTTTTTGAAATAGCATCGAAAGCAAATATAGGTGTTTTTGCGACTCAATTTGGTTTGATTAGTCGTTATGGTAGAAAGTATAAAGATATTCCTTATCTGGTGAAACTCAATGCCAAAACGAATCTCATTCCCTATAATGAAAAAGATCCGTATTCGCAACAATGGTTAGATGTAGAGGATGTTATTTCTTTTCAAAAAGAGAGTGGTTTAAATATTTTGGCATTAGGATATACACTTTATTTAGGAAGTGAACATGAACACTCTATGTTAGCACAAGCAGCAAATATAGTCCATCAAGCACACAAAAATGGCATGATTGCTGTATTGTGGATATATCCAAAAGGAAAATATGTCCCAGATGAACACGATGCTCATCTAATAGCTGGTGCTGCCGGTGTTGGTGCTACTCTTGGTGCTGATTTTGTAAAATTAAAAGTTCCGTATGAAAATAATGTTTTTGTTCCAAAGTTGCTTACCCAAGTAACACAAGCAGCAGGTACAAGTGGTGTTTTGTGTGAAGGAGGAGATAAAATAGATGTATTAACTTTTCTACAAGAGTTACATGAACAGATTCATATTGGAGGAAGCAGGGGTAATGGTACAGGTAGGAATATACATCAAAGACCACTAGCACAAGCGATAGGCATGGCAAATGCAATTTGTGCTATCACCACAGAAAATGCAAGTGTTGAAGAAGCTATGAAAATTTTCAAGGAGGCACAAAATGGCAAAATATAGTATCAAAGATATTCATGCATTAGAGATTTTAGACTCTAGGGGTAATCCAACATTACGTGTTTTTGTAACATTAAAAAATGGTATAAAAGTTGATGCTTCTGTTCCATCTGGTGCAAGTACTGGAGAAAATGAAGCTGTAGAACTTCGTGATGGCGATATGCAACGCTACAAAGGTAAAGGTGTAAAAAAAGCTATGAGTAATGTTATAGAAATAATTGCTCCTGAATTAGTGGGGATGGATGTGCATCAACAAGTATTGATAGACCAAAAGATGATCAATTTAGATGGTACTGTCAATAAAAGCCATCTAGGTGCAAATGCTATTTTGGGTGTTTCTATGGCGGTTGCCAAAGCAGCTGCAGAGTATGAAAATGTAGATTTGTTTCGCTATTTAGGTGGATCAAATGCAAGACGTTTGCCTGTTCCATGCATGAATATCCTAAATGGTGGAGAACACGCAGATAATAGTGTTGATTTTCAAGAATTTATGGCAATCCCACATGGTGCACCTTCTTTTTCTGAAGGCTTACGATATGTGGCTGAAACTTTTCATACATTGAAAGGTATTTTAAAAAAGAGAGGTTTGGCAACTTCAGTAGGTGATGAAGGTGGTTTTGCTCCAAATCTTGGAAGTAATGAAGAAGCTATAGAACTTATCATCGAAGCCATAGAAAAGAGTGGATATAAACCAGGAGAAGATATATCTATCGGCATTGATAGTGCTGCTTCTGCTTTTTCTCCTACCAAAAAAGATCGTTATGTTTTAAGTAAATCCAATACTGGTACACTTAGCACAGAAGAGATGCTTGTTATGATACGCCATTGGGTACGAAAATATCCGATTATTTTGTGGGAAGATCCTTTTGGAGAAGATGATTGGGCTGGTTTTGCAAAAATGACACGAGAATTGGGTAGTGGTTTGGAAATCGTGGGAGATGATATCTTTGTAACAAATGTGAAATTTATCCAACGTGGTATCGAAAAAGAAAGTGCAAATGCTTCTTTGATCAAGTTAAATCAAATAGGTACAGTTACAGAAACAATCGATGCAGTGCGTTTGTGTAGAGATCATGGCTGGCGGTCATTTTTGTCTCATCGTTCAGGTGAAACATCTGATACTTTTTTAGCAGATTTTGCTGTGGCGATGGATAGTGGGCATTTGAAATCAGGTTCAGCCTGTCGTAGTGAAAGATTAGCAAAATATAATCGCTTACTTGAGATTGAAGATATGTTAGGTGATGATGCTTTATATTATTGGAGATAGTGATGTATGATAATGATCCTTCTGCAAATATAGCTATCCCTGAGTTGCCAAAATCATTGGAGGGCTTGGCTGATATTGCATTAAATCTTTGGTGGACGTGGAATCCAAAGGGACAAAATATTTTTCATTTGCTTAATCCTTATCTTTGGAAAGAGAGTGGTCATAATCCTATTGAAATGCTTAAAAAAATACCACAACAAGAGTTGGATGATGCATGTAAAGATGAACATTTTATGCGAGAATTTCATTATGTGCATACACTTTTCCTAAAGTATATGCAGGATAAAACTATTTATAGTGAAGAAGAACCTCTGCCAATTGCTTATTTTTGTGCTGAGTTTGGATTGCACCATTCTGTTCCGATTTATTCAGGAGGACTTGGTTTTTTAGCAGGTGATATTCTAAAAGAATCAAGTGATCTTGGTTTACCGATGGTAGGTATAGGATTTATGTATCCACAAGGATATGTTCGGCAGATTATTGGCAGTGATGGTTGGCAAAATGGTACAAATGAAACAATCAATCAAGATATAGCACCGATTGAGAGGGTATTGGATGAGTCGGGTAATCAGTTGATTATACAAGTACCTTTTATTGATCCTACGGTTTATGTATCGATTTGGAAGATTAACGTTGGACGTGTAAAACTATATTTGTTAGATACAGATATTTCTCAAAATGATCCTTGGGATAGAGAAATTAGTTCACATCTTTATACACCTGATATGAACCAACGATTACGCCAGCAAATTGTTTTGGGTATTGGTGGATATCGTGTGCTAGAAGTGTTAGGTATAGAATATTCTATACTCCATTTGAATGAAGGACATCCTGCATTTGCACTATTTGAACGAGTGCGTGCTTATATCAAAGATGAAAAGATTTCACTTGATGAAGCTATAGAGCGTGTAAGAAAGAGTTCTATTTTTACAACTCATACACCTCTTGCTGCTGCAACAGATGTTTATAGTTTTGATATGATGAGTAGTTCTTTTAAGGATTATTGGGAAAATCTAGGTATGGATAAAGAGCATTTTATGAACTTTGGCATGAATCCAGATGCTCCTTCTGATGGTTTTAATATGACTGTATTTGGTTTAAAAATGTGTCAAAATCGTAATGCTGTAAGTCAAAAACATAGTCAAGTGACACAAGAAATATGGAAAAATGTTTTTAAAGATGAAAATGAAACTAACGTACCTATCACTTATGTAACCAATGGAGTACACCTGCCTACATGGCTAGGAGATGAACTTTTTGAACTTTTGGATCAGACTCTTGGTGAAAATTGGATGCAGATGCAAGATTTACCTCAAATATGGGAACAAGTTGAAAAGATAGACAATAAAACGCTTTGGGATATTCACTATATGTATAAAGTGAGAATGGTTAACTTCATTCGTGAACGTGTACGTAGAAAATGGGCAGATGAAGGTATAGATCCTCTTGTTGCAATGGCAGAAGGGGTTATGCTTGATCCTGATGTTTTGACAATCGGTTTTGCCCGTCGTATGACGGCTTATAAGCGACCTGATTTAATTTTACATGATTTAGATCGGTTGGAAGGTATTATAAATAATTTTTCCAAACCTGTGCAAATTATTTTTGCCGGTAAAGCTCACCCCTCCGATAATGTAGGGAAAAAAATATTACAACATATTTTTCAAACAGCACAAAATCCACGTTTTCGGGGAAGAATTGCTTTTGTGGAAGATTATAGTGAAGAGGTAGCAAAATATTTGGTTCGGGGTGTAGATGTTTGGTTAAACAATCCTCAAATACCAATGGAAGCATGTGGTACAAGTGGTATGAAAGCAGCCATAAATGGTACTTTACATTTCTCTGTCCTTGATGGCTGGTGGCCAGAGGGATATAATGGTACAAATGGCTGGGTAATTGGTAGTGATGTTTCTGATGATAGCGAAGATGCCAAAAGTTTATATAGTGTATTGGAACAAAAGATAGTACCACTCTATTATGATATAGGTGCATCTGGTATACGAGATAATTGGGTATCACTTATGAGAACATCTATGAAGAGTGTTGGTCCTTATTTTAGTGCCAGACGTATGATGAAAGAGTATCTGAAGAAATTTTATCTACCAATTTCAAAAACGATACAAAAAGAAGAATAATTAGAGGAGATTAAAAACACAGCGTTAGCGTAGAAAAAGGGACTTTGTTCCTTTTGCGTAATAAAAATAGTAATAAAGGTGTAAAACATGAAAAAACGAGTAGCAATAAACGGATTAGGACGTATAGGAAATCAAGTACTTAGACACTATATACATACATTACCGAAAAATTTTGAAATTGTTGCAGCCAATACATCAAGTGTAGAAGATGCTGCATATCTTTTAAAATACGATTCTGTTCACGGTATAGCAGATTTTTCGATTGATACAGTTGGCAATGAAAAGCTTATTATCGATGGTCATGAAATTACGATTGTAAGTTCTCATGATCCATTAGAGTTACCTTGGAAAGCTTTAGGAATTGATATCGTTTTAGAGTGTAGTGGTCATTTTACACAAGGTAGTGCTGCAATGAAACATATTCAGGCAGGTGCAAAAAAAGTGATTATTTCAGCACCAGGTCAAGATATTGATAAAACTTTTGTATTAGGTGTAAATGAAACACAATATGATGATGCTAAACATAATATTGTCTCAAATGCTTCATGTACAACAAATTCTCTAGCTCCTGTTATGAAAGTTTTAGAAGAAAATTACGGAGTTAAAAATGCGATGATTACAACAGTTCATGCATATACTTCTAGTCAAACTACTGTAGATAAACGTGCTAAAAAGAGAAGGCGTGGACGTGCAGCAGCTGTTAATATTATACCTACAACAACTGGTGCTGCTATCGCAACTACAGAAGTTATTCCATCACTTAAAGGAAAAATGGAAGCTATGGCTTTACGAGTACCTGTACCAGATGGAGCTATTACTGAAATTGTAGCTGTGTTGGAGTCTGAGGTGACGGTATCTGAATTGGAGCAAACTTTTCAAAAAGTTTCTCAACATGAATTGAATGGTATTTTAGAATTTACGACTGAAGAGATTGTTTCAAGTGATATTATTGGAAATCGTCATTCATGTATTATTGATGGTGCTTCTATCTCTGTTATTGGTACTTCTATGGTCAAGATATTAGTATGGTACGACAATGAATATGGATATTCTCAACGGTTGTTGGAATTGGCTGATTATATTGCTTCTAAAATGGTATAAACAATATGGCAATGTTAATTCTTTTACGACATGGTCAAAGTATTTATAATAAAAAAAATCTTTTTACTGGGTGGACAGATGTAGACTTAAGCGGGCAAGGAAAGATGGAAGCAAAACAAGCAGCACAATTGTTGCTCAAACATAGTTTTTATCCAAGTATCTGTTATACATCATGGTTAAAGCGTTCGATTCATACGGCACAGATTTTACTAGAAACTATGGATTGGGAGCATATTGATTGTATAAAAAGCTGGAAACTTAATGAACGTCATTATGGAGCATGGCAAAAGAGAGATAAAGATGAGGTAAAAAAAGAAGTAGGAACCAAAGAATTTATCGCCATTAGGAGAGGATATCATACGCCACCGCCTCCTCTTTTGGATGGTGATGCAAGACTTCCAAATCATGATCCAAAATATGCTAAACTAAATCCTAAATTACTTCCTGGAACAGAATCTCTTGAAGATACACATCTTCGGACGGTAAATTTTTTTTATGAAAGTATTGCTCCAAAACTTGCAAAAGGAGAAACTGTATTAGTGTCAGCTCATGGCAATTCTCTGCGTTCATTAGTAATGGAAATTGAAAAATTAACGCCAAAGGAGATTACAAAAGTAGAAATTCCGACTGCCCAGC
>JALSSQ010000335.1 GCA_026984165.1 Sulfurovum sp. | reverse complement strand
AGACTAAAGCTAGGAAAAAAATGGTATTGGGCAACAAAAATATAGGAGCATAGGGGTCAGTTACCACCTTAAAACACCCTTTAAAACATAACAATAATACCGATCTTTCTAAAGATTTCAAATTACCCTCGATACAGCTCACCCACTCTTATAGATTGAATGTGCGATAATGAGTATTTTATGCATCACCGCAACTTGTGTTACGGTAGAGTATAGGGGGGGGTGTGATAACGATAATTTGATTTCTTTTGTGCGCATACTTTTAGTAAGGAGTAGTGATGCCTGTAAAACTACGCAGATGATTAGTAAGAAAGCACTATGAGATCTTCGTCAATACAGTTCATTGTACAATAGTATGGTGAAGAAGAGTAAAAATGGAAGGAGAGGAATAAGTATTCTACTTATAGTAGCATTGTTTCTAGTTGGTTTACACTTCCTTTGACAACATTTTCAAATTGTGAATTGTTAAAAGTGTTTTGTCTTTTAGCTAAACGTGCTGTGTTTGTAATAATTTTTTCTATCAGTATCTTTTTATCGTAGATACCATCTAAATATGCCAGTGTTTCTTTGATTCCAATGGATTTCATACTGTTTGGTGCGCGTCCATACTTTTTTTCTAGCATACAGACTTCATCTATGAGACCTTCGTTTAGCATAAGCAACGTACGTTGTTTTATACGTGTTTTCAGCAAGTGTCTATCCCACATTATTTGGTAGATAGGTAAAGGTATTTTAATAGTAGACGTGGGAGGGAATTTTAAGAAGTATTGACTAGGTGTTAAACCAGTTTCCAAGTAGATGTGTAAAGCTTTTTCTATACGATATTTATCATTCGAGGCTATCTTTGACATATAAATACTGTCTAAGTCATGAAGCCATGTATAGGTTTTGTCTAGGTTTTGTAAATGCTTCTTTGCGTTATCTTTGGTTGTTTTAGAAATAGTAGGAAGTGTCGAAATACCTTCTATAAGCATTTTGAGATAAAAACTTGTACCTCCAACGATCACAAGATTCTTACTGTCTTTCACACATTGTTCATAGACTTGATGGTAAAGCTTGATAAAGGTTGACACATCAAAGCTTTCATGCGGAAAGAGATAGTCAATACCAAAATGTATGATACCTCCACGTTCTGCTAAGCTAGGTTTGGCAGCAACAATGTTAATCTCTTTGTAAATAGAGAGTGAATCAAGTGAAAGAATGTGTGCATTCATATGCTGTGCTACTTTGATAGCAAGCGATGTCTTGCCAGAAGCAGTAGAGCCTATGAGTGCCAGTTGTTTAAAATCTTGATAAGTGTTTTGCATGTGTAATCATAGCATAACAACAAAAAAGATAAAATAACATTTTAATGCACAAGGAAATATATGAACTTATTTGACAAAGACAATAGATATAATATAGCAAATTTGGTAACCTACCTTAATGTAGCATTGGGTGTAGTAGCTATTTACTTTATCGTTAAAGGTGATTTTTTTACAGCCATTATTTTGGCATGGATAGCAGGTGCCTGTGACATCGCCGATGGTAAGTTGGCGCGTAAATATAATCTTTCAACGGAATTTGGTATACAGCTAGACTCTTTTGCTGACTTTCTTTCATTTGTGGTAATGCCACCTTTTTTACTGTTTTATGCACTCAAAATCGGTATGACAAGTTCATGGGAAGAGTTAATTGTAGGTTTGGTTTTTATAGGTTATATTATTGCAGGACTTAGAAGACTTATAGAGTTTAACCTGAAGGTAGAGGAGGGAGAAGTTGCTAAGTATTTTGAGGGTGTACCGACGCCATTGGGTGCTATTTTGTTATGGATATTCTATCTACTTTTTTCCAATGGGATTATTTCTTCTGTGGCTATAATCACATTACTGGTGATTGTTATAGCATGGTCTATGAATTCAAAACTCAAAATTCCGCACCCTTAATGAATGAGGGAAAGGTAGTAGTGTGAGAAAAGTACTATCAGATTTTTCTGAATTGGTGATGTTTAAGCACTCTGTGTTTTCTTTGCCATTTATTTTTATTGCTATGCTTGTTGCCGCAGATGGTTGGTTTGGGTGGAGACTTTTGCTTTTGGGTACCATGGCAGCGGTAAGTGCGCGTAACTTTGCCATGGGTGTCAACCGTTATCTTGACAGAGATATTGACAAATTAAATCCTCGTACCAAAGGGCGACCATCAGTAGATGGGCGAGTGACCGATGTACAAATGATAGGGTTTATACTCTTTAATGCTGTAGGGTTTGTTATCGTAGCATATTTTGTCAATAGCTTAGCCTTTCAACTCTCTGTGCCGATACTTTTAGTTTTGGGTGCGTACACACTGTTTAAACGTTTTTCTGCACTTGCCCATCTCATACTTGGGCTTAGTTTAGGTTTAGCACCTATTGCAGGTGTAGTGGCAGTTTCAGGTGAGGTAACAGTGTGGTCTCTTTACCTTGCTGTAGGAGTAATGTTTTGGGTAGCAGGATTTGATTTATTATACTCTTTACAAGATATTGACTTTGATAAAGCACATGGTTTACACTCCATACCTTCGAGATTTGGTGTACAGAAAACGATGTGGATAGCAAGAGCTTTTCATGTACTGGCTATTGTGTTTTGGATTGCCTTTGTCGCAGAAGCAGGTTTGGGACTATGGGCAGAGGTAGCAGTGTTATTGTCTGCGGTGATGTTAAGCTATGAACATTACCTTGTCAACAAAGATTTTAACAAGATTGACAAAGCTTTTTTTACCGTGAATGGCTATTTAGGCTTTATATTTATATTATGTATCATTATAGAGGTACGCTAAATGGAAGATATTCCTGTCATTATTTTTGTGTTACTCTTTTTTCTTGTCTTGATTCTCATTTTTCTTCATAGGAGTAACAAAAAATATGCAGATAAAATTTCTGTATTGGAACAAACTGTAGATCTTAAAGCAGAATCACTTACTTCAATGAAAGAGATTTATGCCCAATCCAAACAAGTCTTGCAAAAATCTGATGCACTGAAAAAAGAGATAGAGAGCAAAAAGCATGTCATCTTTGAACTTAAAGCAAAACAATCTACCTTAGAACAGAAGATAAGAGAACAAAAGAAAAAGATGCTTCAGCGTGAAAAAATGCACGAAACAATTATTGAAGATGTAACAAAAAAAATTGTTTCACTTGAACAGATTTCTATAGAAAAAGAAAGTGAAGCACAAGCATTGAAACAGATGCATAATGATGCTATACATAAAGCAGAAGAGAACCGTTTGGCACTTCTTCAAGAGATGGAGGAGAAAGAAGATAGATACAAAACACTTCAACAAACATATGAGATGGCTCAGTTAAAATTTGAACAAGAACAAGAAAAATTAGAAGAAAAGATTAAAGCAAAAGAAAATCATTTTGCCAAGTTGGAGGTTATACATAAAAATAAAGAAAAAAAGAGTGCGACTGTTATCTGTAGATTAGAAGAGAATTTGAATGAAAAAGATGTGGCAATACAAACATATGAAAATAATTTGCAAGAAGCTAAAGAGCAGTACAATATGCTTGAAGAGGATAGAATGCAGTTAGAGCAAAAGTATGCTGAGGAGAAAAAGAGATATGTCCTACAGTTAGAAGAGTTAAAAGAAACAGTAAAAGCACAAGAAGAAACAAATACAGTATGGAAAGTAAAATATCAAACGGACTTGCAAAAAATTGAAGAAGAAAAAAGTGCATTAGAAGATGCAATACAATTAGAAAAAACAAGAGCTATTCAACGCGAGAAAATACATACTAACGAGATAGAAAAAGTAGAAGCCAAGAGACTTCTTCAAGAGCAGGCATTTCAGAATATATATGCAGAATTAAATACACTCAAGGAGACGCATCATGGGATGCGTAAATCTCACGAAGAAAAAAGTAAGGTTTATAAGGATCGTCTTGCCCAAAAAGATGAAAAACTTAAAAACTTAGAGCGTCAAATAGAATCTAAGAACCATACTATAGACACGTTAAAAACAACGATACAATCAAATGAGGAAAATCTTATAGAACTCAAAGAGATGTATGAATTGGCAGTACAAGAAATAAAAGATGAAATGTTGATACTTACACAGGCCGTAGTGTCTAAAAAAGAGAATATTGCAAAGCTTGAAGAGGTCGTAAAAGAAAAAGAGCAAAGTATTTTAGAATTGAAATACATACACCAAGAAGAGATCTCTAAAGCAAAAGAAAAATATGCAGACCTTGCACAAACATTTTCTACAGAAAAAGAAGTAGTTTCAAAATTATTGCAACAAAGTATAGAAGAAAAACAACTATTGGAAGAACAACTAAAAGAACAAGAGATGCATAGTCTTATGCAAAAGCAAAAATATACGACTTTACTTAAAACAGAGCAGGAGCAAAAAGAGGCATTGGAAAAAGTATTGCATCGAGAGCAAAATATGATTGTGGAATTGAATGAAATGCAAGAAGAGATTACAAAAGAGGCAGAGGAATCCATACAAATTTTAGAAGAAAATGTACAAGAAAAAGATAAAGAGTTACAAACTTTACAAGAGACCATATGCGATCTTGAAGAGAAAAATGTTTATATACAAAAAATGTTAGAAGAAAAACAAAAATATATAAAAAATATACAAACAGAGAGAGAAAAAAATGAGCAAGCATTGAAAGATGCACTCTTTGAATCAAAGCAAATCCTGATAGAAAAAGAAAAATCGTTACAGACTCTACAAGAGCAGCATGAAGAGATGATACGTAAAAATGATGAAGCGCATGCCCACAAATATAAGATATTGGAAGACAACATAGAAGAGATTCAGATACAGAAAGATGCAATAGAGAAAGAAGCGAATGCATCTTTAATGCGATTAGAACAAAAACTTATAGAAAAAGAAGAAGCCTTGGTGAAGCTACAAGAGAAACTATCTAGCTTACAAAATACATTGGATACGGAAAAAAATACATACAGGGCTACAATACATCAGTTAGAAGAAGATATACAAAACCGAGTAGAACAAATAGTTGAACTTAAACAGAAACAAAAAGAATCAGAAGAAAAAATAGTGAAGCAAAAAACTTCTTTTGAGAAGATATTGGATGAACAGAAAAAAACAATAGAAACAAAGAAAGAGAAAATCAATACACTAGAAAAACAATTCAAGGATAAAGAAGTAGTAGCAAATGTCTTAAAACATAAGGATGTGATACACTCTATATATCAGGGTGACAGTAAAGAGAAGGTTGCGAAAAAATTTGGTATTCCTTTAAAAAGAGTAGAATTGATTATAAAATTTGATTCTATTAAGAAGAGAAAATAAAACACTAGATTTATTTTATTTGTAAATAAAGTTTACTCTGCTATAATTGCGTTCCAAATATTGCTACATATGTTAATGTGCACTCATAGCTCAGCTGGATAGAGCATCGGTTTGCGGTACCGAAGGTCTCAGGTTCGAATCCTGATGGGTGTACCACGTTATAGGGCTTTTAAGCTAATCTGTCAGCGGATTTGTCAGTAAAAAGCTTTAAATTCCTATCTATTCTTAAATGTTCACCCTTAATATACTTAGCATAATTTTGTACAATCATTTGTGTTGTCGTATGCCCAACAATCTGTGCAATCTCCATAATACTTAAATTACTGTACTTTAGCATTGAGACTATAAACGTATGTCTAGTAGCATATATTTTTCTATACGATATATTGCATCGCTTTAATAATGCTTCATACTCATCTCTATTGATAGCCTCTGAACCTCTTGTGACAGTACCATCTACTTTTGGAAATAACCAAATCGTTTTAGGTAAGTTTTTTAGATATGGAACTAGGTCATCAAATATTGGTACATCTCTTACACTCATTTCAGTTTTAGGAGATGAAACCTTATTTTTAGTCACAGAGCGTCTTATGTGTATGACTCTATCTTTTAGATTTATATCAGCACGAGTCAGTGCCATAATTTCACCTGTACGCATGCCTGTGTAAAATCCTATGGCTAAATAGAGTCTAAACCCAGATAGCCCTGTAATTTAAAAATCAGACAAATCCTCATCTTTTGGTTGATAGACTTCATCGCCAAACATAATTGAACCCTCTGATTA
>JALSSQ010000334.1 GCA_026984165.1 Sulfurovum sp. | reverse complement strand
AAATGTGCGTACCTTTTGAATACTTGTTTTTGTTCGGTGTAGCCATGCTTTAAGATACCTTTTTGGCTCTTAAAGTTTACTAGACCCTTTTTATTTCATGCAAATATATGTCGGAGTGAGGGCAAGCATTAAAATGCAGTGCAAGCGAAGCACTAAATGCTGAGTCGTACACCCCGACCTTGTATAATCCAAATAGAGGTAAAAATGATAAAATACCTCTAAAGGATTAAGGGTAGATCGACCCGACCTGAAGCATTCAAATAGTCAAAAATATTGAGTCAATATCATTGAATATTTTAATAGCTTGTTTCGTAGATAGGTCACCCTTAGTAAAAAGCTTGAACGGAATAAAAAGCAGATGAAATATCTAGCTTGTAGTACAAGGAAAAGTCTACTAAGAATAACCCTTATGTAATCCTTCAAAATTCAGTACAAGGTATCACATGAAAAATTATATCGGAATTGATATTAGTAAAGCGACATTAGATGTCTATGATGGAGATAAAAGCTATAAGTTTGAAAATACAACACAGGGATTCAAAAAGATAGTGGCACTATGTAAAAATATTAGTGAAACGGTTTTTATCTTTGAACCTACAGGCATATACTCATATGCACTTACATCATTTTGTTCAGAGAATCATATTGGTGTCGTTATGGTAGGACCAAAAGAGTCAAGAGATTTTGCACGTTCTCTTAAGGTGCGTTCTAAAACAGATAAGATAGATGCAAAAGTACTCTACAAATATCAATCTCATGTAGAAGATAAAATGATTAAAGTCCCTACAGTCAATCATCAAGCTATCAAAGTTCAAGAGATGCTTAATGCTTATGAGTCTATACAAAGTAGTAAACAACGCTTTAAAAATCAAGTAGAGTCTACATCCAAAAGCCATAAAGATTTACTACGAACACTTACTAGACTCATTAAGAGTTTAGAGCTAGAGGCACAAAAGATTTTCAATAAAATTGAACTACTTCTACTTAAAGAAAGGGAGACTAAAGAGAACTATGATGCAATTTCAACTATTCCATCTATAGGGCAAAAGTCTGCTTTATATCTTTGTGCATTCTTTTTAAAATATCCTACAGCCAATGCAAAAGAGATGACTGCACTCCTTGGACTTGACCCAGTGATGAGAGATTCGGGTACATTTAGAGGTAAACAAAGAATCTCTAAACATGGTGGACAACAATTAAGAAATTTACTTTATTTGCCCACTCTTTGTGCTATACAACATAACGATAGAATTAAGGAGTTTTATATAGGTCTTACAAGTAGAGCAAAGACTAAAAAACTTGCAGTCATCGCAGCCATGAGAAAACTCATTTTAATGGCTTTTTCTATTTTTAAAAGCAAGGAAAAGTATCAGCCTTTATTGGCTAAAATTTAGAAAATATATATTTCTGTGTTAAATACTTTTTTAAGGTTTTTTTAACACGGAATCTACAGCCCTCTTTTTTCCATGCTTAGCTAGGAATACGTATAGAAATTTTAATTCTTGAAGATAGTTCATTGTATAATCAGATTTAACATAGGAAGTAGAAAGTAAAACCATGAAAATATTAAAGAAAACGCCTTTTATTCTTTCATTATTATTGAGAGGAATATACAACCAAAATCGTATACAATTTGACAATATTGAAATTATAGATTTTAATAAAAAGAAAAACAATTCTGAAAAATCACTTTTTGATGAAACAATTATGGACTCATTAAAATTAATCAAGCAATTAAGCCCCATAAAATATCAAAGAGTGTTAAAACAAATAGATTCAATTGTATACAGTAAGAGAATAAATGAAGATTCCTTTTCAATAAAAAATAAATTCTATATCACAAATGGATTTGTTCAGTGGAAAGATTCAAAATTAATGCATATATATTATGCAGGAGTTTTGATTTATTTATCTACTTATAGGTGCTTATTATCTGAAAAAACAGATTATTATATGGAAGACAAATTAAAAATATATGATATATCCATACGAGCAGAAAAACAATTCTACAAAAAAGTAGAAAATCTATATCCTGAATATAAAAATACACTCATTAAAAAATTTCTAGAAGATTAATTCCCCCCCCTACTCACCAAACAAATAAATCAAATCAGGAAACAAAACAATAATCAATAACGCCAAAATCTGCAAGCCAATAAATGGCACAACTCCTCTATAAATATCTCCTGTCTTCACTTTATCGCCTGCTGCACCCTTTAAGTAGAACAAGGCAAACCCAAACGGAGGAGTGAGGAAGCTGGCTTGTAGGTTCATGGCTATGAGTATGGCGAACCAGATGGGGTCTATGCTGAAGCTGGCAACTATGGGTACGAGGATGGGTACAACTACGAAGGCTATCTCAATGAAGTCGATGAAGAAGCCTAGTAGGAAGATGACTAGCATTGCTATGAGGATGAAAGTCCATTTGTCACCCACATCTCCTGTAAAAAACTGTAGAGCCATATCTCCACCACCGAGTTCATTAAACACAAGCGAAAATGCCGTAGCTCCGATGAGTATTATAAATATCATCGCGGTGAGTTTGACGGTTTCTATGCTGGTGTAGCGTAACATCTCATAAGAAAAAGTCTTTTTATACAGAGCCAACAGTACAGCCCCCAACACACCAATAGCCGCCGATTCAGAAGGTGAAGCTATACCTGCAAAGATAGAGCCTAGCACCACCCCTATGAGAAGCAAAGGAGGGAGTATCTCTTTTACCGCCTCTTTGACTACTTCACCATAAGGCTCATTTAAAATGATGGCAGGAGCTACATCTTTAGAGAAGTATGAAAGTATGAGAATATAGATGATGTAAAGCACGATGAGCAACAAGCCAGGTACCACAGCAGCACGAAACAAATCACCCACACTTAGGTGCATCTGGTCTCCTAAAATAATGAGGACAATAGAGGGAGGGATGAGCTGTCCCAGTGTGCCAGACGCGGCAATGCTCCCACTAGCCAATGACGGAGAATAGCCATGCTTGAGCATGAGAGGCAGAGCGATGAGAGACATCATCACCACCGATGCCCCTACGATGCCAGTGCTTGCTGCAAGTATCGCCCCCACAAGCACCACAGAGATGGCAAGCCCACCACGTACCGAGCCAAAGAGTTTACCCATACTCAGCAGTAAGCCCTCTGCCATTTTAGACTTTTCGAGTATCAGTCCCATGAAAATGAAGAGAGGTACTGCCATGAGTGTAACATTTCCCATGATACCATAGGTTCTGTAGGGAAGCATCTCTAGCACCCCTAACCCTACTTCGTCAGATATAAGTGCAAAAAAGAGTGCCACTCCTGCAAAGACAAAGGCTACTTGGAAACCTGTCATGAGCAAGACAAGTGCCAAACCAAACATGAGTAACACTGGGTCAAACCAGAATGCCATGCGGTTGTACCATGCTAGGTATATGAGGGTAGCCATGAAGGCTACCCCTACGAGAACTTTAATAAGTAGCATTTTATTTTCTAGCTTGTGGTAAGCTTTGAGTATTTCAGAGAGTGCCTGAAGCAAGAGCAACACAAACCCTACCACCAACACTGCCTTAATCACCCAACGATTTGTAAGCCCACCTGGGTCAGAGGAGACTTCATGTTGCAAGTAAGACTGCATAGTCATATCGATAGCATCATTCAAAAACAGTAAAGCAAAGGGCATCACCAGTAAAAGCATCGAGAATATCTGCACCATACAACGTGCGTCAGGAGTATAACGCTCAAAAAAGATATCTACCCTCACATGTTTGTCGTGCTTAAGTGCATAGCTAAGCCCCAACAAAAACACCATATCAAAGAGATGCCACTCTAGCTCTTGGAGTGCTATGGAACCAGCTGAGAAAAGGTAACGCATGGTTGCATCATAAACTACCAATAGTGATAACAACACCACAAGTATTGCTGCTAGATAGCCTGCGTATTTACTCACTCTATCTAAATAATAAGAAAATTGTGTATTAGCCATTTTTATTTCCAATATGTATCAAGTCTAACATTCCAACCCTTTCGCCAACGTTCTTCACTACGTTCTGGTGGGGAGTTTTTGATGCGTCTGCTTAACATTTGGCTTGCTGAGAGCGCAAAGGCTTTTTGTTTGTTGGCTTCCTTGTCATCCATATGCCAAAGCACTTGCAAAAGCCCCCAGCCTTGCCCTTTGTAACGTTCAGACTTGAGTGTTCCCTCCCCTTTAAAGTTGGTGTAATCTAGCAAAACATAGAGTCCTCTTTCATTGACTGAGCCATCTTTGTTGTGCATCACTTCGTAAAAACGTCTTTTGATGGTCTCTTTTTTCTTCTTATCCTCTATGCTCTTTAACATTTGAGGGAGAGCCTGACTAAGACGCTCTGCCATGAACGCTGCTTGATAGTGAAATGTTTTTTTAAGAAAAGTAAAGAGTTCCATGTATTGTTTGGTTTTGGCTTTTTTGGCTTGAAAGAATGCCTCCTTTGTCTGCCACGGAAAGTCTGTCTCAGGGGTAAGCCATGCAGGCATCTGTACACCCCTTTTTTGCATAAAGGCTACCACCATAGGAAAAACTTCTCTAAAACGTTCTGTATGTCCTTTGGGAAACCAGATGAAATGCCCTATACCAAGAGAGGCAAAGTCCTCCCCTTTGTTCCACCAGATGAGATACTTGTCTTTGCCTGCCCCTTCATTTTGCCATACTTTTTGGGCTATATAATTGGCTTGTGTTTTGGTCAGTGTTATGTTGTCTGAAAAAAGTATCGCAGACAGTAAAGAAAGTATGACAAATAATCTCATTTATACTCCATTAAATAATATCTATTATACTACCTAAAATCTATTTAGGAACTCTCTATATATGCACAATAAATTTTTACTCTTTTCTCTACTCCTGAGCACACTGCTCAGCGCCAACACTGCACTCTCCCAACTCTCTGGTTCATGGCATATGCGTGTGCTTGATGGTATGGAAGTGCGCAAAGCACGTGCCATTTTAGACTTTGATGCGAAGAAAATGCGTGTAGATGGCTTTGACAGCTGCAACCGTATCTCTGGTACACTCATACGAAATCCTCAAACAAAGCATCTGCGTACACAAGTACGCACAACACGCATGGCATGCAGAGGAAAAGTGCAAGCATGGGTAAGTAAACGTCTGCATGAGACTATGTCTGAGGGTTTTAGTATTAAGAAAGAGACGAAATACGGTATAGAAGGCATCACCCTAAAAAGTGCAAAACATGAACTGTTTTTTAAGAGAATGAGGAAAGATTAACTATCATTTTTCTCTCTTTATAACTTTATAATCCAATAAGGGAATATTTAATTTGTTTGCTACATATGTTGCTTCATAACTTATTTGATCATAATTAAAATGATCTGTTATGTTTATTCTAGAATCATCGTTCAGCACAATATTAAGTTCATAGCTATCACCACATTCCTTAAGGTACTTTTCTTCATCGTCATAACATATAGTTTTAGGGATAATTTGTAATTCTTTTATCATATCAAATGAAATATCATCTCCTTTTTGGAATATAATATTTTTTTGTAATATTTTTTGTTCTCTCATATTAATAACAGTTTTTTTAGGCAACACAAATGCCAATAAAAGAAATGTTGTGAATATAAGTGAAAAAAATTTTATAAACTTATTTTCTTCAAAATCTTTATCCAATTTAAAGATAAATTTCATTAACAAAATAAATAATTTATTGACACCGAATAAAGAGAATAATAATGAAAAAAATAGTGTAAACAGTACTAAACCTATATTACTTTCAAAAGTAAAAATATTCTTATCATCTGAAATATGTAAGGTATTTGTTAACCTTACAAATTGTTCATTTCCTAATAAAGGTGAACCATCCCTAGGATATAATGGTGCAGGAAAAGTATTTGGAGTAAGAGGTGCCTGCTGAGAATACAAATTTACAATACATATAAAATAAAGATATATAATAGTTCTAATTTTATATTTTGTCATACTTATTATTTACACGAAACTCGGTGCATCATTGGCAAAAAGTATCAAATCTCCTGCCCTAGTCTGCTCAATAAGCATAGCCTCCATCTCACCCTTAGTCACCAACTTCACCAACTTTCCAGCATCAACATATTGTCTAAAAATAGCATAGTTCAAGTCACCAGTGACCACC
>JALSSQ010000333.1 GCA_026984165.1 Sulfurovum sp. | reverse complement strand
GGGCAGATGTTTGGAGATTTCATCAAGAAGCTGTTGCTTTCCTACCTTTTTATTGACAGAAAAAGGAATGATTGCTTCAAACTTCTCTTGATATTTTTGATACTCCCCCAACTTTTTTAAAATATCGCCCTGTTTGACATGATCCATTTTTGTTAGAAGCACTATATGTTTGATACCCTTGCGCTCTGACATTTTCAAAAATTTTTCATACTCTGTCAATTTATCTGTAATAGGTGCCAAAAATACGATAAGGTCTGCATCACCTATGGCTTTGAACACCTCGTCCATCATAAATTGATTGAGAAGCTTCTCTTTTTCATGAATACCTGGCGTATCCACAAAGATAATTTGAGACGTTTTACCATAGATATCTTCATGCATCACGATAATATTCATACGTTTACGCGTAGCCTGTGCCTTTTTGGAGGTCATCGCAAGCTTCTCTCCTACAAGATAGTTCAGTAACGTACTCTTACCCGCATTGGGTCGCCCTACTACTGCGACAAACCCTGCCTTGGTATCTACTGCTTCTTTTTCATGATCAAACATCATTTTTTCTCATTCCTCATTCCTCATTTCTCATTTCTCATTTCTCATTCCTAATTCCTAATTCCTAATTCCTAATTCCTAATTCCTAATTCCTAATTTCTCATTCCTAATTCCTAATTATAAAATATACCTCGTAGTATCCTCATCTTCCACCACGTTGCCAATCTTCTCTTTCACCAGTGCCTCATCTACTACTATCGTTTCACCGCTATGCTCATCTGCTGAAAAACTGATCTCTTCCAAGATACGCTCCATCACGGTATGCAGACGTCTTGCACCGATATCTTCTGTTTTTTCATTCGCCTCCAATGCATAGGATGCAATCGCACGTAAGGCACTCTCTTCAAATACAAGCTCGACACCCTCAACTGACATGAGTGCTTGATACTGTTTTATCAAAGAGTTGTTTGGTTCTGTAAGTATTCTATAGAGTGTCTCTTCATCCAAGCTGTCAAGCTCTACACGCAAAGGGAAACGCCCTTGAAGCTCTGGCATCAAGTCACTGGGCTTACTCACATGAAATGCTCCCGCTGCGATAAAGAGAATATGATCAGTCTTTACCATACCAAGCTTCGTATGCACAGATGAGCCCTCTACTATAGGAAGCAGATCTCTTTGTACACCCTCTTTACTTGGGTCTTGTCGTCCCTGAGAAGTCGATGAGACTGCCACTTTGTCTATCTCATCCAAAAAGACAATGCCGCCCTTCTCTACCTTTTCAAGTGCCAAGGATTTTAAGGCCTCTTCATCGAGAAGCTCATTACTCGCTTCTGCTTCTAAGATCTTCTTTGCATCTTTGACAAAGACCTCTTTCTCTGGTCCTTTTTTGCCCATACCCCCCAATACTTTGACAATACTCTCTTGTACCTGTATCATCTGTGGAGGCAGTCCATCTTCTGGCATTTGTGGTGTGTTAGGTACATTGATTTTGATCTTGAGATGGTCAAGTTCACCTTTGGAAAACTTCTCTTGCATGCGAGCAAAAGAGGCATCATATTCGGCTCTTTTTTGCTCCCCTGCACCTGCTGGCAGAGGCGGAAGAAGCTTTTCTATGATTTTATTTTCTACATAGTTGGCTATCTTCTCTTTGTTCTTCTCATTCTCTGCTTCACGTACGATCTGCATAGATGTAGCCGCCAAATCACGTATCATAGACTCAACATCACGCCCCACAAAACCTACTTCTGTATATTTGCTCGCTTCGACTTTGATAAATGGCAAATTCATCATCTTTGCCAAACGTCTTGCTATCTCTGTTTTACCTACTCCCGTACTACCTATCATCAATATATTCTTAGGTGTAACATCTTGTTGCATCTCTTCACTAAGCTGCATACGTCTATAGCGATTTCTTAGTGCCACTGCAATCGTTTTCTTTGCTTCGTTTTGTCCTATGACATATTTATCCAAATAGGTAACTATCTCTTTGGGTGTTAAATTTTCCAATTTTACTTTCCTTCTTCCTTTTTCTCATCAAAATGATTTTAAAGTTCTAATAGTTTTATATTTTTATTGGTGTAGATACAGATATCTCCTGCAATTTCAAGTGACTTTTGTACCAAATCTTTTGGCTCAAGATCTGCATGTCTGTGTAGTGCACGTGCAGCAGCAACAGCATAGTTGCCACCAGAGCCAATCGCTGCTATCTTTCCATCTTCAGGCTCTACCACATCACCTGTGCCAGAGAGTATAAAGATATGCTCCTGATTTAACACTATCATCATCGCTTCAAGCTGACGTAAGTGTTTGTCTTTTCGCCACATTTTAGAAAAACCGATGACAGACTTAAAGAGATCCCCTTTTTTCTCAGCCAAAATCGTTTCAAACATATCAAAAAGGTTAAAGGCATCAGCCGTAGAGCCTGCAAAACCTGCCAACACTTTACCCTCATGGAGCGTACGTATCTTTGTCGCATTGCCTTTAAGTACCGTATCACCAAAACTTACCTGTCCATCACCGCCTATCACCGCCTTGCCCTCAGCCTTATAGCCAAGTATCGTAGTTGCATGAAACATTAGACAGCCACCACTTCGACTTTCAATGTGGCATGGATACCATGACCAAGCTTTGCATCTACCTCATGTACACCTGTTGATTTGAGTGCCTTTTTGAGGTTGATATGTTTTTTATCCAGTTCGATATTGAGCTGCTCTGCAATCGCTGCTGCAATATCAGCATTGCCCACTGAACCTTTGATACCTACAGGGGCAGACTCTTTTTCTATTTTGATAAGCGTTGATTCAAGGGTAATCTTCTCTGCTTCAAAACGTGTAATCTCATCTTTAAGCTCCTGTGCCTTGCGCGCCTCTTCTGCTTTCCATTTTTCTACCACATCTGGTGTGGCAAGCTTGGCAAGCCCCTTATTGATGAGAAAATTTTGACCATAGCCATCTTTGACCTCTTTAATCTCACCTGCTTTACCAAGTGTTTTAACATCTTTTATAAGCAATACTTTCATTTTTTGTCCTTGCGATATATAATTATAGATATTTTATCTAAAGTTTACTAATAGATGTTACAATCATAAAAAATTAACACGGACACAACATTATGTTTCAAAACTTTCACATAGACAATTTAGAAAATTTCCCAAAAGAACTAGACGCACTCTTAAACAAACAGCGCAGTATCATCGACAAACTGACCGCATCAAACGATGTCAGCTATGATAAAATACTCAAACCACTGCAAGATTTAGATGAAGAGCTAGGACTCTTTTTTACGCCTCTTTCTCACCTAAATTCAGTCATGAACTCAGATGAGACACAAAAGGCCTACGAGGCATCGCTCCCCCTACTTTCTAAATTTAGCTCCGAGATGGCACAGAATGTTGCACTTTTCAAAAAAATAGAGCAGATCAAAGCAGACTCACAAGAATCCAAAACGGTTGTCGCTCATGACGTACGTGATTTTGTACTCTCTGGTGTAAACTTGCCAGAAGAACAAAAGAAACGCATGGAAGAGATAAGCCTTAAACTTTCTGAACTCTCTAATAATTTTTCACAAAACCTACTAGATGCCACCAATGCCTTTGAACTCATCATAGAAGATGCCAAAGATGTAGAGGGTATGCCTAGCTCTGATATAGATGCTGCCAAAGAAGAAGTAGATGGGGAAACAGTCTATAAGTTTACACTGCAAATCCCTAGTTACTTGGCTTACATGACGTATGGGCCAAACCGCGAGTACAGAAAAGAGCTTTCACGTGCCTACAGTACAAGAGCCCCTGAAAATGCAGAGGTGATTGACCAGATTTTAGCCCTTAAAAATGAAAAAGCCAAACTCCTTGGTTTTGAGAATTATGCACAGTATGCGCTAGAGACGAGAGATGCAAGTAAGGAAGAGGATGTCTTGAACTTTCTTGATGCACTAGCAGATGCAGCACTTCCGCAGGCTAAAAATGAGCTAGCAGAGCTTAAAGCTTTTGCAGAGAAAACAGATGGCATCACAGACTTGGCAGGACATGATGTCGCCTACTACTCAGAAAAACTCAAAAAAGAGAAGTTTGACTTTGATGACACCATGACCAAACCCTACTTTGAACAAGAAAAAGTACTTAATGGTTTATTGGATATCGTCTCGGAACTCTTTGGGGTCACTTTCAAGCCTGCTAATGTCCCTACATGGCACACCTGTGTCAAGCCCTTTGATATCTTTGATAATGGCACACTTTCGGGGCGTATCTATTTTGACTTGGAAGCACGCAAAGAGAAGCGTGGTGGTGCATGGATGAACGACTGGGAGACACATTTTGTCGATAGCCAAGGCAACACACATTTGGCCTCTGCTTTTGTAGTGTGTAACTTCTCACCGACAACCGATACTACGCCCTCTCTCTTACGTCATGACGATGTGGTCACTCTCTTTCATGAGATGGGACATGCCATTCATCACCTCTTTGGCAAATGTAAAGAGCGTTCTGTAAGCGGCATCAACGGTGTGGCGTGGGATGTGGTAGAGTTTCCTTCTCAGTTTTTAGAAAACTTTGCTTATGAGGCCGCCATACTGAAACGTTTTGGTTTTCACTACAAGAGTGGTGAGCCTATTAGCCAAGAGCTTATGGCAAAAATAAAAGAGACCAAAAACTTCCAAGCTGCCTTAGGCATCTTGCGTCAAGTTGAGTTTTCTCTCTTTGACTTCAAACTCCATCAAGACCTCTATCAAGGTGAAGAGGTACAAGCCCTGCTTGATGGCATACGAGAAAAAACCTCCCTTCTGCCTGCACCAAAATACAACAAATTCCAACATGGATTTGCACATATCTTTGCAGGTGGGTATGCAGCAGGATACTACAGCTACAAATGGGCAGAGGTACTCAGTGCCGATGCTTTTTTTGAATGTCTTGATGAAAAAGATGGATTTGACAAAGAAAAAGCCAAAGGATATAAAGAGTATATCTTGGCCAATGGTGGAGCCAAAGAGATGTCAGCGCTTTACCAAGAGTGGTTAGGGCGTAAAGCAGATGTGAAGAGTCTCATAAAATTGTATGAAATTGATTAATTTGGTGGGTACCCACACGGGGATACCCCTACGATAAAATTTTATATACATGTAGGGGCAACCCCTTGTGGTTGCCCTTTAAAAAAGGAGAAAATATGCAAGAATATCGCTCTTTAGTTTTCATTATTCTTTCTATCTTCGCTGTCACCCTTTTAGGTGCTTACCTTAGCCCAACCTTTCAAGAACAAAGAGGCTGGCTTGAGCTTTTCTTTCTTTTTGGTGGGGTACTGTTCATCGTCTCTACTTTAGCCATATTTGCCACTTTGGGCTTCTCTTCTTTTGCCATCTATATGGCTGTCTTTCTCGCAGCTGTCATTTCTCTCTATGGCATTTTAGGTGCAGTCATTGTCGTACTCTTAACCTATGTCGCATGGGGTTCAGTCTTTGCCATGGAAGTCCTGCTGTTTGATGCAGGCACAGAAGCTGCCAAGGCGTGGTTTCTCTCTCGCTACACTTATAAAACATTCAAAGCAGAATACTACGCCTTTTACCCCATGCTAGGCATAGCCTACCTCTTCCTAGAAATCCTGCCAACCCTCCTCTACAAAGAGTCTATTTTTAGCTTTTCCCCAAAGAGGGTTTTGAAAGAGATGGAAACACTATTAAAGTAAGCAAATAAAAATTTAGTGGCTCTTATAAATCAAAAAAAAGAAATATTCAGATAGATGGCGATAGCCTAGTTATATTATAAATCCTTGTTGCCACGAACGCCCTTGAAAGCGATAGCGATTCGAGAGTGGCAACGATTTTTTCTAAAGAAGCTTTCACTTCGTGAACCGCATTTGCTAGCTTTGCTTCGTTTTTTCTAAAAAAATGAAGAGAATAACAACGCCACAGTTACGCTAAAAGGAAACACAATAAAGACAAAAAAGATTTAATTTAAATTTAGAAATATGCTAGAGTTGTTCCCACGCACAGCACGGAAACAAGAAGAAAAGTAAGTAGAAAAAAAGAAGCCCTACTTCTCTTTTATATATGCTTTCCCACGCTTCGCAGGCACCTCTTTCTTCCCAAAGCCAAAGAAGCGTTTAATACGCTGGCAAATCGTAAATGAACCTGTCTCTATACGACATACCTCATCACCCTCATCTTCAGAACCAACAAGTGTTTCTATACGCTCAGGCTGTTTTTTTCCTTCGATGATAAAACGAAGTGCATTGAGACGAA
>JALSSQ010000332.1 GCA_026984165.1 Sulfurovum sp. | reverse complement strand
TACAGCTGTGGCTATTATATTGGGTTCGGCACTTTTGGCTAGTGACCCAGTATTTGGAGGCTTAGGTGTAGCTCTTATATCGGGAACGGTGGCAGCAGTTTTTGTATCATTGTTCTTTGTTCCTGTACTGATGGACAATGCAAAAGCAATGGATTTTGATAAAGATACACAGTGCGAAGTGGGTCATAAAGAAAATATCTCTATTACTAAATAGGGAGCAGGGAGTAGGGAGTAAGGAGTAGTTAAGGTTAGGTATGAAAAATTACCTCCTACCTCCTACCTCCTACCTCCTACCTCCTACCTCCTACCTCCTACCTCCTACCTCCTATTGCCTCCTTCTTTATCAACTATTTGCTATAATCACTCATATTTTTTTAAGGAGCTACTATGGCTACAATTGGAATGGGTGACATTAAAAAAGGTGCACGCCTTGAGATAACAGGTAATCCCTATAGAGTAACAGAATTTCAACATGTTAAACCTGGTAAAGGGGCAGCATTTGTACGTATGAAAATTAAAAATCTTGAAACAGGCAAGGTGATAGAAAAGACTGTGCATGCTGGTGATAAGTTTGAGGTACCAGAACTGGAGCAAAAGACTATGCAGTATCTTTATGATGATGGCGATATGCTCCAGTTTATGGATACAACAACGTATGAGCAGATAGGACTCACGCATGATCAGGTGGGTAAGGAGACATTTGATTTTATGGTAGATGGTATGGAGGCAGAGATTTTGTTCCATGGTGGTAAAGCTATTTCAGTAGAGATACCACAAACAGCAACCTACACAGTTGTAGAAACACCCCCTAACTTCAAAGGTGATTCACAGGGAGGTAAAAAGCCTGCCACTTTAGATTCTGGAGCAGTAGTACAAGTACCATTTTTTGTCTTAGAAGGTCAAAAAATTGTTGTAGATACAGTAGAAGGTAAGTATTTGGAAAAAGCGAAGTAGCACTTTAGCTGGAAAGAACATTATATTTGGATGTTCTTTCTTTTTTATTTAAATACCTTTTGACAATCTTTTATCATCGCGTCGGGTACTGTTGCGATAGTCATAAATTCTGACATGGTAAGTAGTGGATACATGAAAGAAATATAGTATTTTGGGTCAAGTATTTTTGCTTTACCGTTTTCTATGAGAATAGGGTATGGTAGCATTGCTGCATTATTTCTACCGATTCTTTTGATAAATTTATTGGTTCTCTTACTGAGTTTTATACCTATGAGAGTTGCACCATTTTTAAGTGTTTGGGTAAAGACAACTTTGTCATTATTTTTAATTTTTTCTAAAAGATTTTTCCCTGAAGCTACTTCCACCATATCTTGGAAATGTGGCATACCTTTCATAAATTGGTATTTTGGCAACAGTTGAAACTTTAGTGTATCTTTTGAGTTACTTAGGTCAGTAAACTGTGTGAGTAGTCTTGCAAGTATTTTATTGGCATTTGTTTCATCAAAATCATTTTGCAGGAATCCTTTAGCCATATAAAGAGGATTGGTAATACTTATAGTTTTTTCTTTGGTATCTACGAGCAGACGTAATGATGCTATAAATCCACGATTTTCTTTATTCGCCATAGCAAGTAATGTTTTGTCTGTAAAGACGATAGAAATTAAATCTTCTTTTTTATTGATGGGTGCTACAGTAATGATTGTAAAACCAGCTGCTTTCAGTTTTTCTTTTGCTGTATCAATGGTCATAAAGTTTCCACGCAGATAAGCAGAAATTTTTCCATGATTGACTTCGCCAATTCTAGTATGGGTAGATGTTTTTGCTTTTTGTGATCTGTCAAAACTATGTGGCTTGTAGTTTGGTGGTATACGCTTTGAAAATTTAATACTTCTCTCTGTCCCCGCATTATAATTCGTGGAGTTACATTTAATTGCCTGAGGTACTTTTGGAATAGCAATGGTAACGGTTTTATTTCCTATTTTAATTTTTTCTATCTTTGCAACTTTTGTGATGCTTGTAGGTCTTGTCGTTTGTGGTTTTTTTTCTTTCGTTTTTGATGTAACAAGTGTAGAAGGTGTTGTCGTTTTTTCTTTTGTTGTAGTACTTTGTTTTTTTGTACTAGAAGAAACATCTTTGTGCTTAAGGAGTGGATTTACATTAGGTACTGATTTCATACCCAAACTTTCTAGTATGTCAGGTATCTCTGTATCTAGTTTTTCAATCAAGGAAAGGCGTTTGGTATCTGTAATGCCTAAAGTGTCCGACCAGTTATGTAGTCTAATCATGCCGATGACTACTTTGTTGCTGCCTTTTCTAATATACATATACATGGTACATGGAGCAAAAAGACCTGCATCTGGTCTGGCAACTTGGGTGTCGAACATATTATATGAAAATTCTAAATGACAAAGGGAATATGTCCAAAAAGCCTTATAATCTGAAAGTATTTTGTTTGCATCGTCTGTGGCTTCCATGAAGTTATGAAATCCAGCAATGAGATAGCCTTTGTCAATGAATGCTTGTTCAAAATTATTTTGAAACTCATCTATAAAGTCTTCCATATCTTTCGGTGTTTCAAATGGGTATTCATAATTGATCATTGTTTTTTCGGGAAGTTTTTTATAGGGCATGATGTTCTTTTTGCTACCTAACTCTTTTTCTATCATCGTATCAAGAGAGGAAAAAGGTGCTGTAAATTTTTTTCTGACTTCTTGGTCGGTTATTTTGAGCATATTTAACATGACTTCAGGTTGTAAGTGACCTATATGGGTCATATTTTCATCGTGTTTTTTGTAAATGAGTAGATTAAACGGTGCAAATCCTGCTATACGTGGGTCTATATTTAAAAGAGGCAGAATAACCTTATCGTTCACTATGGGCATAAAACTTAGAACATCTAACATGGTTTTTCCCCATTTGATTTCATATTGGTCATTGACTCTTTTATGTGGATCTGTAACTTTAAAGTCGATGGTTTTGAGTTTTTTTTCAACCATTGTGTTATACTCTTTTTGAATATCCCCTTTAATGGTATGGTCAATAGCTAGATTATGTATTTTAGTTGATGTAGATATGTTTGTTGATGTATTTGCTAGAAGAATGACTGGAAGTATAGTGAATGTTGCGAGTATTATTTTTATGAAATGTGCCAAAAGTATCCTTTTTTAATTATTCTAATCAATAGTTTAGCATAAAGTAAGCATATATCATAAATAAAGATTATTATTTAGTAAAAAGAGCTCTCAAAGCTACCAAATGTAATGGTAGTTTTGAGATTAGTTAGGAAAGATTATATTGTCTGAAAGATTATTTTGATGCATTTTCTTTTAGTTTCATGTATTCATTATAATCATCAATTGAAATCGTTTTGACGGAATCATTAACGTTGTCTGATACATTTTTTACCGAACTTGTTGCATTATCAGAAATAGTTTTGACAGAAGTACTTGCATTGTCTGTAGTGTTTTTTACAGAAGTTGTTGCATCATTTGATACTGTTTTTACGGTATTTGTTGTATCATTCGATACAGAGACAGTTGAGTCTTTCATTTCTTTGGATGCTACATTGGCAGAATCTTTTAAGTCAGTTGTCGTGCTTTTTAATGCATCCTTGGTATCAGTTGATACATCTGTTGTTGCTGTTTTAGCATCGGCAGTTGTATTCACTTCCATTGTTTTCATATCATCAGATACTTTAACCGTAGAATCTTTAGCATCAGCACTCACATTGGTGACTGTCCTTTCTGCAGATTTAGAAGTTTCTACCATGCCATCTTTTATTGAGCTTACAGAGTCTTTAGCATCGTGACTTATACTGATAGCAGCATCTTTCATATCTTTGAACATATCTCCAAAGCTAAAGTCTGCCTGTACACCTGTATAGAATGTACATACAAAAACACTTGCAGTTATTATTTTTTTCATTTGTTTCATCCTTGTTAAATTCGTTATTTATTTGCAGCGTTTTTAAGTCTCATATATTCTGCATAATCATCGGAAGAGATGGTTTTTACAGAGTCGTTTACATTTTCTGTTACATTTTTAACTGAAGATGTAGAGTCATTAGATACTGTTGTAGCTGTCGAACTTGCATTGTCAGATACTGTTTTTACTGAAGTAGTTGTGTCATTAGATACGGTTTTAGCTGCATCATTTACATCTTTAGATACAGAAACAGCAGAATCTTTCATGTCTTTAGATGCAATAGTGGCAGAATCTTTCATATCTTTTGTTGTATTTGTGATAGATTCTTTTGTATCTGTGGAGATAGAAGTAGCAGAATCTCTGGTATCTTTAGAAGTAGAGACTTCAGCAGTTTTAAGATCATCAGATACTTTAACTGTAGAATCTTTAGCATCGGCACTTACATTGGTGACTGTTCTCTCTGCAGATTTGGAAGTTTCTACCATACCATCTTTCATAGATGTAACTGAATCTTTTGCATCTTTACTCATACTAATGGCGGCTTCCTTCATATCTTTAAACATATCTCCAAAGCTAAAGTCTGCTTGTACGCTTGTAAACAATGCAGCAGCTGCTACACTTGTAGTGATTAATTTTTTCATTGTGGTTCCTTTTTTATTGTTAATATCAAAATAGTAGTGACATGAATATTGATTGCACTATAAAATGATACATGTAAGATGAATTATAAATTAAATTGACTTAAATAGTACTTATAATTAAATAATATTAATTTATATTAATTATAAATAAATTTATAAATGAAATATTTATAATAAAATATTTCTTTTTCTTTAATATAATATAGCAAATAATTTCCTATTGTATTCTATATAATTATTATTAATAATAATTTAAATATTTGATTAATAATAAAATTTTAATATGTTTTTATAAATTCAAAACTTATGATAACAAACTATTTAGCGAGAATTTGATACAATTTCCCTATTAAGAATAAAATTAATTGTATTTTTTAGTCAATTATGATTTATTTTGTATATGATTATGGTAAAAAGAAGGTGGATAAAATGAAAAAAATATTAATCTCCTGTATGGCGTTAGTGACACTAGGATTAGCAGAAGGATATACGCAAGCTGATAGGATTTTGGATATGCAAAAAATGGCACAAGCTATGCAAGATATTCAATCCGGATTCTTTTATAATAATCTAGATATTGTAACAGCTGGTGCAGAAGATTTGAAAAATACAATTATTAAAGTAGGACCAACTACGAAAGAGCAGAATACAAAAGATGTTTATGAAAAGTGGATGAATGATAATAATGCTATGACCGGAAGAACACAAAGAAGAATACAAAAGTATGCAGAAGATATTGTAGAGCATTTTAAAGCAGGAGATGCACAATATGCACTCAATATTTATAACAGAGTGACAGCAGAATGTATGAAATGTCATACAAGCCTAAGAAAGTGGTAGGAAAAAGAATGGGAAAAAATATACTGGTTGCATTACTCTTGAGTACATTTATTCACGCCAATGAAATGAAGTTGCATACAAAACAACCGACATCGGATTCTATTTTGCTTACAGGCACAGTCGTTTCAGATGGACAACAAATGATTGGTTCTAGGTTTATGGGGTACGTTAAAAAAGTTTTCGTTAAGATAGGCGATAAAGTAAAGCGTGAGGATGATTTGTACGAGTTGGAATCTGCAGAGTTTGATATGATGAAGATGCAAGCAGATTTGATGCTTGAACAGTCTAAAACGATGGTGGAATTTTGGCGAGATAAATTAAAACGCATCAATACAAAAAAAGCGCTACTTCGTGATAGATATAGAAATGATAATAAAATAAATTTTATGGATATGGCAGATTTGGATGCTGAAGCAGCAAATGTAGAAACGATGCTTCATTCTATGCAGATTATGGTCAAAGAATCAAATATTAAAGCCAAGCAGTTAGCAAGTACTTATAACTATATTAAAATGAAAGCACCATCGGATGGGGTAGTAGTACGGCGTAATATTAAAGTAGGAGATATGGTGATGCCGGGCATGCTCACTATTATGTTAGTAGATATGTCAAGTTTAGAGATTGATGTTTCTATACCTGAGAGTATTATTGCTAGAGTACATGAAGGACAGAAAGTATCGGTTACTATTCCTTCTATTAATTATAAAACAAAAGGTGTGATTCATGCTATCGTTCCTGATGCTAATCCTATGACTCATAAGATAAAAATGCGTATCCGTTTTGATAAAGGAAATGAAAACATATTTCCTGGAATGTACGCTAAAATATCGATTTAGTTTTATCTCCATTTTGTTTGAAGAGTTTTTACTCTTTACTACTTCTATTTAACTTTTTTTAAGGGTCTAG
>JALSSQ010000331.1 GCA_026984165.1 Sulfurovum sp. | reverse complement strand
AGGGAAAGCAGGAGGGTGCATGGTAGAAGGCTTTTGCAAAAAGTACATTCAGTCTGTAGATGGCTATGAGAGTACGGCGATGGGCTTGCAGGTTGAGGTTCTTCTTCCTTGGATTTAAAAATATGTCAATTTGAAAGATTTTTAAGTATTTTGTGAAAAATTTTCTATAATGGTTTTATCTAGGAAAAAAAGGTATAATCATGCATATCACAAATACATCTTTTAGGCAGTTAAATATGACGTTAGAGTATCGTAGTAAAACTAATAATATGGATACTTATATTTCATTTGAAAAATTTAATCATAATAAAAATACTTGGGTAAATAAACAACTCTCCAAACCCAAAGCAACCATTAATCTTGCAACGATGTTTTCCGGTATTGGTGCAGTTGAATTTGCACTAAAGAGGTTACAATTAAAAACAAATATTATTTTTGCGGCAGATAATGACAAATTTGTAAAAGAGAGTTATTTTGCTAATTATAATATAGATGAATCCTCTTGGTATAATGATGTTTACGACATACAAGGTGAAAAATATCGAGGTCAGATTGATTTATTGGTAGGAGGAAGTCCGTGCCAATCTTTTTCAATGGTGGGGAAAAGAAGAGGATTAGAGGATACACGAGGAACACTCTTTTATGAGTTTGCTAGAGTAGTAAAAGAGAGTCAACCTAAAGTATTTATTTATGAAAATGTAAAAGGGCTTATTAACCATGATAAAGGGAATACTTTTGAAACAATAAAAGCTACATTTGATGAACTTGGTTATAAATATTTTTATAAAGTATTGAATGCAAAAGATTATGGAATGCCTCAACATAGAGAACGTATTTTTGTAGTAGGTTTTAAAGATACAAGTATAAGTTTTGAATTTCCTGAAGCAATAAAATTAGAGCATACAATGCAAGATTTTTTAGAAGATTATGTTGATAGCAAATATTACTTGAAAGAGAAAGGTGTCAAATTTGTTACAAGTTCTAAAAATAGAAAGAAACGTTATACTCAAATAAATGGTGATGTTGCTATTTGTCAAAAAGCAAACCAACAATTTAATTGGCATGGTGATTTTGTTTATGAAAGTCAATCTAACCAAGAGTTTAATGAGTTTATTTTTGATGTCAATGAGGTTGAAGAGAAGTATTATTTGTCTGATAAGGTAAAAAGTTATGTGCTTGCAAGTGGTACTAAAGGATTTAAAACATCCACTAAGACTGACTTAGAGGTAGCACGTCCATTATTGCAGTCCATGCATAAAATGCATCGTGCAGGGGTAGATAACTATGTAACGCACAATAAAGGTCGAATACGTAAACTTACACCTAAGGAGTGTCTTAGATTAATGGGATTTGGCGATGACTTTAAACAGGTAGTTTCTGATACTCAAATGTATAGGCAAGCTGGTAACAGTATAGTAGTAGATGTTCTTATAGCATTGCTCAAACAAGTGGATATTAGTAAATTTGGCAGAGATGAATGAAAATTACAATTTTAAACAAAAGTTATGATGTTATTGAAACGAAAGAAAAGGTAACCATAGCAGATTCATTTGTCGTAAGACAAAATAAAATTGGTGGTGGCAATGGTGAAGCTAAATTATATGTAGGTCAAGATAATCAAGAAGTTCGAGAATTTTTTGGAAATAATGGATTTGTAATTAAATGTTTTTTGTTAAAAAAAGATTTATTAAAATATTTAGAAGAAACAAAAATAGAGTATCTGCATCCAGAGCAACCTTATATAAATAAAGATATTTTACCTCATTTATGGAAAACACGAAAAGACATGATATTAGCATTACCTGATATCATAGAATTTGAAATTCATGAACAAACTCAAATAGATGGACCCAGGATTTATGTGAAATCAAGTGATAAAGCATATAAGCTTATACGCGAAATTTCCTTGCCTAATATAACATATATTACTATTGTAAAACTAGTTGATGAAAATAATCAATTGTTTTACTACTGTAAGTTATTTGCAGATTATTTTGGAGATATTCAACATCCATATTTGATAAATAAAGAAGAAAAAGAGAGTAAAATCTTAGAAGAAACAACAGAAACAAAAATATTATCACGAGCCAGAAAAGGTCAGGGAAAATATCGTGATGATTTATTAAATATTTGTCCTTATTGTCCGATAACAATGGTTTCAGATGAACGTATATTGATTGCAAGTCATATTAAGCCTTGGGCACATTCAAATGATGAAGAGAAAATTGATCCATATAATGGTTTTATGTTTACACCGACTTTTGACTATTTGTTTGATAGAGGATATTTGTCTTTTACGGAAGATAAAAAAACAAAGCTTTCGCCGTTTTTATCTAAAATGACATATTCTAAATTGGGTATATCTGATAATAAAATTTTTCATCATTTACCAATTAATGGTCGAGAAGATTATTTGGAATATCATAGAACTGAAATATTTCAAGGTATATAATTTGTATGAAAACGAACTAAAAGCTCTCAAAAAAGCAGGACGTTTTAGAGAGCGTAAGCTTTTTGAGGATGATTTGGAGGATATGGCTTCCAATGACTATCTAGGACTCTCTTGCAACAAAAAACAGTTTGAAAAAGCAGTAAAACTGGTAAAAAAGTATGAGACACGTACCTCAAAAGCCTCGATGTTGGTCAATGGCTATCACCCTATTCACAAAGCGTTTGAAGAGAGTATGGCAAAGCAAAGTGGTTTTGAAGAGGGGCTTGTAGTAGGGTCTGGCTATTTGGCCAATATGGCGATTATTGAGGCATTGGTACGTAAGAGCGATATGCTCTTTATGGATGAGGAGTATCATGCTTCAGGAGTGATGGCAGCAGAACTACTAGGTGAGAGAGTGGTAAAGTTTAGGCACAATGACGTAGAGGATTTACGCCAAAAATTAGCACAGTACCCTGCCAAAAGACAGATTATCGCGGTAGAGGGTGTTTACTCTATGGGTGGAGATTTGTGCGATAAAGCCATTTTTGAGCTGGCTGATGAGAAAAAAGCGATAATGATAGTCGATGAAGCACACTCAGCTGGGGTGTTGGGAGAAAATCTTTTGGGTATTTTTGAACACTATGGTATCAAAATCACTGAGAGACACATCAAGATGGGGACATTGGGCAAAGCCTATGGGTCGTATGGGGCTTATATTTTGAGTTCTTCAACTATCATCTCTTTTTTGGTAAACCGTGGAAAACCTATCATCTACTCAACCGCACCTTCGGTATTTGATACTGCCTTGGCGTTGGTCAATATGAAGCATATACAAAAACACGCAAAAAAGTATAGAAAAAAGATAGACAAACGTCTGGTTATAGTACGACAGATGCTGGAAGTGGAGTGTGAAAGTCTTATCGTGCCTATCGAGATACGTGATAATCTTTCTGTATTGCAAATGCAAGAAGAACTCATAGCGTATGCATATTTGGTAGGTGCGATTAGACAGCCTACTGTTAAAAAACCTATTATGCGTCTAATTTTAAATGTAAAAGTGAGTAAGAAAAAAATTATTCATGCTTTAGCAGTGATTAGAGAGAATCGGGTACAATAAATGAAAAAGGTTATAGATGTTTAATGCATTTGTTAAAGGCTTCATTATTTTAACAATTATCTTTGCTGTTGTACTCAGTGCAGTATTTATGTATGCCTATGAAGAAATTTCTTTAGATGCAGATAAACTTATTAATTATAAGCCTGAAACTTCTTCAGTAATTTTAGATAGAAATGGTAAAAAACTTGCCTATATTTTTAAAAAACAGCACCGTCTTTACGCGCGTTACGATGAAATACCAGGATTTTTAGTTGAAGGCCTTGTTGCGATGGAAGATACTAGATTTTTTGAGCATAATGGTGTGAATCCAGATGCTATACTACGTGCTATTGTTAAAGATTTGAAAGCAGGACATTTTGTAGAGGGTGGTAGCACTATCACGCAGCAACTTATAAAAAATAAACTTCTTTCTAATGAAAAAAAACTTATGCGTAAAGTCAAAGAGGCCATTTTGGCACTTAAAATCGAACATGAACTCAGTAAAGAAGAGATACTCGAACGTTATTTGAATGAAATTTCTTATGGTAATAACTATTTTGGTGTCAAAACAGCTGCACAAGGATATTTTCACAAAGAGTTAAGTGAATTAACATTGAAAGAGTCAGCCATGCTTGTGGGAATTCCTAATGCGCCTAGTTTTTATAACCCTTTACGTCACTATAAGCGTGCATTAAACCGTGCTAACAATGTGTTGTATCGTATGAAAAGTATAGGGTGGATTAGTAAAAATGATTATTTAAAGGCTGTTAAAGAGTCTCCTAAAATCTATAAAACTTCATTGACGCAAAATATAGCTCCCTACGTTATTGATGAAGTGTTGAGACGTTTTAAAGGTAAATTGGGAGATATTCGTACAGGCGGATATCAAATCTATACAACTATAGATATGAAACAACAGACTATTGCGAAAGAGGCAGTAGCCTATGCCTATAAACGTACACTTAAAAAATATCATGAAGATGCCACTCACACGACACTCAACATGGCTTTTGTATCGGTAGAGAGTGCAACAGGAGACATCTTGTCTATGGTAGGTGGTGTGGATTATAAAAAATCAGCTTTTAATCGAGTGACACAAGCTAAACGACAGCCAGGTTCAGCTTTTAAGCCTTTTATTTATCAAACTGCGCTTGATATGGGGTATAATCCTGCTACACCACTTACTGATCTTGCACGTACTTTTGAATACACTTATAAAGGGAAGAAAAAGATATGGGCTCCTCGAAATTATGAACATGATTTTAAAGGGTTTATCTCTTTACGCGATGCTTTGGTTCATTCTAGAAATCTTGCTACCATTAATCTTGTGGCAGATTTGGGTGTAAATACAATACGCAATAGATTAACTTTCTTAGACGTGCCACATATTCCAAAAGATATGTCTATAGCACTTGGAAACTTAGGGCTTAGCCCTCTTAAAATGGCACAAATATTTTCTGTATTTGCAAATAAAGGACATATGATAGCGCCAAGACTTGTGAGTAAAATTATCGCTAAAGAAGGAGCAGTTATTTATGAGACACGTCCTAAAGAGATAGCTGATTTTACTACACCAGAACAAGCTTATTTGATGACAGATATATTGAAAGATGTGATTAGAAGAGGAACAGGGAAAAATGCACGTGTCAAAGGCATAGAACTCGCAGGAAAGACAGGTACTACCAATAAAAATGTAGATGCTTGGTTTTGTGGATATTCACCAACTATAGAAACTATTGTATGGATAGGACGAGATAAGAACAAACCTATTGGTAAAGACGCAACAGGTGGATCTTTGGCGGCACCTGCATTTGCATATTATTTTAAAAAGTTGCTAAACTTGTATCCTGATACAAAACGCACTTTCGATATTCCTAAAGGTGTATATAGAGGTAAATATGAGGATAACATAGAGCTTTATACTAAAGATTCCCCTTTACCCTCTGCAGCAAAATCAGATAATACATATGCAAAATATTTAAATGAAGATAATGAAACAATCAATGTTGAAGATGAAACTGATTTGATGGAAACGATTCATATAGAAGATGATTCTGCGGAGCAATCACAAGGTGATGCTTTACATCCAAAACATAATGTACCTATACGTCCAGTCTCTGAAGACAGTGGCGAATTATTTTAAAATTATATAAAAAGGAAACCGATGCATAGCTTTGCACCAGAGATTTTATTGATTACCATTTTGAGTTTAGTGATATTCTCAGATGCACTTGCCAACAGGCTTAAGATACCTTCAGTCTTTATACTACTGATAGGTTCTTACTTAGTTTATACCTATTTTAAACCAGCAGTGCCTATAGACCTATCTGAAAATTTTGCTACAGTGATACTCTTTTGTATTCCTCTTATCTTTATGGGTGATGCTTTGCATTTACACTTTTCTGACATTAAAAAGCATGCATGGAGTATTTTTTATTTGGCTGTTGTGGCTGTGGCACTTTCTATTACTGTGGGTGCAAGCCTTTCTTATTTGAATGTTTTTGAGGGCTTGAGTTTAGGGGCGTATGTGGCACTCTTTGCTATCAATATGGCTACAGATGCTGTCTCTGTACAGTCAGTACTTTCACGTTTTAAAGGTATTAGTCATGACATTAAAGTACTTATAGAAGGTGAATCGTTAGGAAACGATGCCACAGCAGTGATCGCTTTTTTCTTTATAGGTTTACCATGGATGCTTAGTGGACAGATAGATACAGGGCATGCAGCCATGGATGCAGTGCGCGTGTTTTCAGTGAGTACACTC
>JALSSQ010000330.1 GCA_026984165.1 Sulfurovum sp. | reverse complement strand
TTTTCTTTTTTGTTTTTTTCGTATTTTTTTTCGTATTTTAGGTTTCTTTTTCTTTGTTTGCTTTATTTTTGGAGTTACAGCTTTTTCTAGAGGTATATCAGGTTCAATTATGTTTTCTTGGGTCTGGTCAATACGTGAAGGAATGCTTGAAATCATTGAGGTCGTTTGGTTAAATTCTTTAGATATATTTTTGGTGGCATTGTATTCATGCTCAACAATATGAATGACCCTGAAAGGTTTAAGCTTTGTTGCATTACTGTCAAAGTTTTTTGCAATAGTAGCTTTGGCATTATTGATAAGAAAAAATATTTTTGGATGGTAAATATCACTATAGGTTTTAATATGTGCAACTTTATATGAACTTTGCACTTCTATTTTTGTAACAATCCCTACAGGTATATTTGCAAAAAATATATTATCCAATCCTGAAGTAATGACTTTGTCACCCACTTTTATTTTATGCCATTTTGGAATAAACTTGACAATCATCTCATTTGTTTGTGATCCAATAGCAATACCTGGAGCATGTTGTGTCCCAATAAATACAGCAAATCGACATTTACTGTCAGAAGTTAAATAACCATAAAGTTGATTATTGTGCATTTGTGCAATACCAGCAACCATTTTGTTTTGAATAAGTCCATAGAGTTTGTTGTTTTTGAGTGCTTTGGGTTTTGTAAGAATAATTTGTGAAAAGCTATTGAGTTTTACATAAGATATAGTCTGTGTAATTGAAATATTATGAATGGGTAATTTGGAAAGTTGAGGCAAAACATTATAGATATTTTTAACTTGTTGAATATAGTGGGTTTGTTCCAAGAGATGTTTTCGTAAAATACGATTTTCGCGACCTAACTTTTCTATAGATTCTTTTTGAAAAATATAAGAATGGCTTTTGTTTTTTATTTCCTGAGTTAAATTTTTATAATTTTGTTTAATAGGATTAATAATATTAAGGAGTAGATCCATAATACGTTCATCATTTCTAGTGAGTAATACTGTTAATATTAATAACAGTATAGCGATACTGACAAGTCTAGTCTTCATATGCCATTTGCTGAAGAAGGTCTATCTCATCAAGTGCTTTTCCTGTACCTTTAGCTACGGCTAAAAGAGGATCTTCTGCAATATATACCGGAAGCTTCACTACATCTGAAAGATATCTGTCCAAACCTCTGATAAGTGCACCTCCACCTGTGAGAACAATGCCATTTTCTACAATATCTCCTGCAAGTTCTGGAGGTGTTTGTTCTAACACAGATTCCAATGCACCTGCTATTTCTTCAAGTGAATCTTTCATTGCAGCTCTTAAGTGCTCTGAAGTGATTTCAATGGAAGCAAGACTACCCTCTACTTGGTCTCGACCACGAACGGTAGTTTTAAGTTCTGTTTCAAGTGGTACAGCAGTACCAATTTTAATTTTAAGTTCTTCTGCTACACGTTCTCCAATAAGGAGATTAAAGTTCTTCTTAATATAGTCAACAATAGCTTGATCAATATGGTCTCCTGCAATACGGATAGATTTACTTTGAACCAGTCCACCCAGTGAGGTTACACCAATCTCAGTAGTTCCTCCACCGATGTCAACCACCAAATTTCCATTAGGGTCTTTCACTGGGATACCAGCACCAATAGCAGCTGCCATTGGCTCTTCAATAAGATAGACATAGCGTGCCCCTGCATTTTCAGCAGAATCTTTTACTGCACGTCTTTCAACTTGCGTCAAACCATAAGGTACACAAATAATAATACGAGGAGAGAAAAATCCTTTTCTTTTATGTGCTTTTTCAATAAAATAGCGTATCATCATCTCTGTGACTTCAAAATCAGCAATCACACCATCTTTCATAGGACGAATCGCTTTGATGTTCCCAGGTGTTTTTCCTACCATATCTTTGGCTTCCTGTCCTACAGCCAAAATACGTTCCTGACCATGTTTATCATACTGTATAGCAACAACAGAAGGTTCATTAATGCAAATACCTTGTCCTTTTACAAGTACGAGTGTATTTGCTGTGCCTAAGTCTATGGCTAAATCGTTGGAAAACATTCCTAGAATTCTTTTAAACATTGTTTTTTCCTTTTATGTTGTTATGCTGTTTTTTTGTTTTTAATATATAAAGGTTTTGATTCTGATTTGACAACTTCATCTGTAATAATAACTTCATATCCAGAAAGTTCTGGTAGTTCATACATAATGTCTAAGAGTATCTCTTCAAGTATCGAGCGTAATCCTCTGGCACCTGTTTTTCTGTCAATGGCTTTTTGTGCGATAAGAGAGAGTGCACTCTGCTCAAACGTAAGTGTTACATTATCTATTTCAAAAAGTTTTTGATACTGTTTTACCAATGAGTTTTTCGGTTCAACCAATATACGTACCATATCTTCTTTACTTATTTCACCAAGTGTGGCAAATACATGTAAACGTCCAATAAGTTCAGGTATAAGCCCATAACTTACCAAATCATCTGATTCTACAAGATGAAGAAGGTTCTCTTCATCTTTTTTAGAACGTTTTTCCTGTCCAAAACCTAGTGTATTTGCGCCTAATCTTCTTTTTAAAATATCATTCAGTCCATCAAAAGCACCACCACAAATGAAAAGAATATTGGAAGTATCTATTTGTATAAAGTCCTGATTTGGATGCTTGCGCCCCCCTTTAGGTGGAATATTTACAATAGAACCTTCTATAAGCTTGAGTAGGGCTTGTTGTACGCCTTCTCCTGATACATCACGTGTTATGGAACGGTTTTCACCCATACGTGCAATCTTATCCACCTCATCTATAAACACAATGCCATGTTCGGCACGTACGGGATCACCATCAGCTGCCATAAGAAGCTTGGTAAGAATATTTTCTACATCTTCTCCTACATATCCAGCTTCAGTAAGGTTTGTCGCATCAGCAATAGCGATAGGAACATTTAAAAACCTAGCGATTGTTTGTGCCAAAAGTGTTTTTCCTGAACCTGTTGGACCAATGAGAAGAACATTAGATTTTGAAATTTGTGTACTGTCTTCCACATTATCTTTATCTTTAAAGATACGTTTATAGTGGTTATAAACTGCAACTGCAAGTGTTTTTTTTGCTTTTTCTTGACCAATGACATATTCACTGAGCATATTGTCTATCTCTTTGGGCGTATATAATACATGGGTTTGAGAATCTACAGCAATCTCGTCTTGATCTTCTTCACCAAATAAAATTTTATAAGCAGATACAACGCAGTTTGAACAGATGTATGCATTCTCACCTGCAATGAGAGGGTTTTCATTACTCTCTAAAACTTCACAAAAGCTACAAGCTTTAATATTCATTATTTATCCTCATTTTTGTTATCTTGATTTTTTACTCTATTAAAAGGAATACCTCTTTTAGATGTTTTTATAAATTCACAAAGTTTTTTTACTTTTTCTGACTCTGTAGTCTCAAAAAGTTGTTGAGCCACCTCTTGTAGAGGGTTGCCTTGTTCAAAAAGTGCTCTATAGGCTACCTTAAGTGCATTGATGTCATCTCTTTGCATGTGACGTCTAAGCCCTGTAAGATTTAAACCTCTAAGGTTTGCACGATTTCCTTCAGCCAAACAGTAAGGAGGGATATCCTGAGTCAGAGCGGAAGCGCCTCCTATCATGGCATAGTCACCGATATGCACAAACTGATGTACAGGTGTAAGCCCACCAATAACAACATGGTTACCAAGCTCTACATGCCCTGCAAGCGTTGCCCCATTGGCCAAGATGCAGTTATCTCCCAGGATAACATCATGGCCAAGGTGCACATATCCCATAAGCAGATTTCCATTACCTATTTTGGTAACAGAACCACCTCCTTTGGTACCAGGGTTAAGCAGGGTAAATTCTCTAATGATGTTATTATCACCAATAACAAGTTGTACATCTTCACCATTGTATTTCAAATCTTGTGGTATGCTACCTACCGCAGCATGAGAAAAGATACGATTGTTTTTACCAATAGTTGTATCTCCCTCTATCACGGCATGAGAAGCTATAGATGTGTTATCCCCAATACGTACTTTTGCACCAATATACGCAAAAGGACCTATTGAAACATTTTCTCCCAAAATGGCACCATCTTCTATGACAGCTGAAGGATGTATGTGAGACATCATCAACCTTATTTGTCCACTATCATAGCTTTAAGTTCTGCCTGTGCAACTACTTTATCATCTACATAGGCTTTGGCATCAAGTTGCCATACTGCACCCTTGTTTTTAATGACATTTATTTTATACACAAGTTGATCGCCAGGTGTTACTGGAGAACGAAATTTTGCTTTGTCGATACTCATAAAATAAACGACTTTGTTTTGTATGGCTTCTTGTGATGCATCATCCATACTTTTAAATGCAAGTACACCACCCGCTTGTGCCATACCTTCAATAATCATCACTCCTGGATAGATAGGATGATCAGGAAAATGTCCTTGAAACACAGGTTCAGAGATAGAAACATTTTTATATGCCTCAATATATTCACTCGCTTTAAGCTCAGTGACTCTATCTACAAGTAAAAAAGGGTAGCGATGTGGGAGTATTTTTTGAATTTCAACGACGTTATAAAGCACAAAAAAACCTTTAGATAATAATTTGGTATATTTTATCTAAAAGTTAGTAAAGAATTGATAATAGAGACTAAAGTTCTATCAGTACCTCTTTGACATCAGAAAAGGTTCTGCTTTGGCAACGTAGTTCTATTTTTTTCTCAGGTATTTCATCGACTACCATAATGACAGAGAGATCATAAGGAGTCACGCCCAGTTTTGCACGCAAATCTACTTCTTTGGAAAATGAAACAGGAGAGAAAATGAGTTCAGTAACATTATTGTAGCTACTATTGGTATATGTATTATATGTTTCAAGCGTAATAAAACGTACCTCATCACGGTTCATATAGTATATATCACCTATATGATACTCTATCTTTCCACGGCTATACTCTTTTTTGATATTTGAATAAGGTAAAAAATGTGCAGGTACAATCTCCTTACGCACTTTAAGCCACCCCATCGTCAAACGCCAGTTTAAAAACCGTTGTTTTATGATTTTGTAAGGTTTTTCTGCCTCTTCTAATTCCCATCGTCTCTCATACATCTCTATGCGTTCTTCTATAGATTCAGGTTGTATTTGCTTGGAGATAGGCACAAAGAGTTCATCGGCAAGCTTTTCTTGTTGGTCACGTTGAATATTGAGTGCATAGAGGCAGCCACAGTAGTCTTGACGGTAGAGTGCATCTTCTTTTGCCAAAATGTTTTGTTGTTGTGTGCCTGAGTCTTTTCTGTAGTCAGGTGCTACAAAAGATACTCCAAGTTCTTGCCCCAAAGCATTACCTGCAAGTTGTAGTTGTTCCAGTGACTTTTTAGGACTTGTAAGGAGGGTAGAGGTGTAGCATGTTTCACCCAACTCTTTGGCTTTGTGCGCAGAGACTTCAAATCGTCTGTCAAAGCAGATACCACAACGTGCGCCTTTTTCAGGCTCACTCTCCCAACCTTTGACGAGTGAGAGCCATTTTTCTACATCATACTCACCTTCTATGAGTTCTATGCCTAGCATTTTACATGAGCGTTTGACATCAAGCAGACGTAGGTAGTACTCAGAGTAGGGGTGGATGTTTGGGTCATAGAAAAATCCTGTAAGTTTCTCTTCGGGGTAGTCCTCACGGAGTTTTTGTAAAAAGTAGTGGCTGTCAACAGAGCAGCAGATGTGTACTAACATGTTGTTTTCTTTGAAAACAAAGTGAGGAGTGAAGAGTGAGGAGTGAGGAGTTGCATTGTTTATTCCATTATTATTTTTGTAACATTTTTAGAACTTCCATGTCCCAAATATGTTTTTAGTTCTTCTGCCTTTTGGGCGAAGATTTCTCGGTTGGTATTGTAGTACTCTTTGAGCAAGTTGTCAACTGTGACTTCTTCTTGGAGTATCTCTTTGTGTAATGTCGTATTGTTGTAGTGTGTTAAGATGATATTTGCTAGTCCCACTTGCTTGATACCTAACAGTTTCGTCCCTATAAAAAAGTCCACTTTTTTTGCAATGTACGCTAAGGTAAATGGCACACCAATCAGTGCTGCTTCAAGTGTGGCAGTACCCGAACAGATAAAGGCAAACTCAGAGCGTCTGAGTGCCTCATGGGTGTCACGAACTATCTCAAATTCTCTGTTGCCTTTGTAGAGGTGGGCTATTTTGTTTCTACTAAAGCTTGGAGGGATGACCAGTAAAGGGCGTATGTCATTCCCCAGTTTACGTCTTAGTTCTAAAAATACAGGCATCAGACGGCTTATCTCCGACTTACGACTCC
>JALSSQ010000329.1 GCA_026984165.1 Sulfurovum sp. | reverse complement strand
GGCTGCTGGCATAGGTGACTTTGGTTTCATGCTCAAATGGAACAAAGCCCACGCACCACTGAAAAAAAATGTCACCATAGACCAAGTAGGAAACTCTGGTATGTACCTGCTTTCTGACCTAAGCTCAGGGGTGACAGGCGAAGTGCATTATGTGGATGCAGGGTATAACATCATGGGTATGCCTGCTGTTGAGTTTGATGATGAGGGTAAACCACACATCGCCTGGAATGGGGAGTCTAAGTAAATCTTAGAAACTTCTTCCAAGGCAACAACAAAAGAGAAGCAATGCCCATCATAACTATGAGCATTGTATCACTCAAATGTTGCATAAGCCATAAAAACACTTTCCAAATCTCACCTTTATACCCTACTTTGGCATAGGATTTTAGTCGTTTGGTGGTTTTGATAAAGTTTTTTTCTCCACCTTTGATGAGATGTGTAAAGCCTGAAGTTCCATAAGTAGAGGCCAGTGCTATGGTTTTGGTATCTATTTTTGAAAGTTGTTTCGCATAGGTAAGTATTGTTTTGTTTGAAAGGGTGAGTAGTGTAGCAGTTTTCTTTCCATAACGTTTCGCTAGTTTTGTTATGTCCTTTAGTTCTTTAAAGTTTTGGGTTTGAGAAAGTAGTTTGAGGGTCTCTTTGACTCCTATCTCTTTTCTTAAGGTATCTAGGGTGCTAAAGAGTGGTTTGATATTTGCGATGTTTTTGGTTTTTCGTATCTGTTTGGCTTCTCGTACAAGGTACTTGCTTAGCCATATGGGTATGCGTTTGCTCTTTTGTGCCAGTTTAAGTACAGACACGCCACTTTTTACCACAGTAGAAGAGCCAAGTGTAAAGAGTGTACTGGCACTTGCCACAAGCCCAACCGTAGAGAGTGCTACCAAGACTTTATCTACCTTTTCATGCTTGTAGTAGTGTGCGCCTTCTAAGGCTAAATCACGCAAATCACCTATGAGCAAAAAGTCTGAACCTATGGCAGAGGCTTGTCCTAAAATTTCGTCACTTGTGCCTGTACGAAAACCTTCGGCTACTTTTTCTGAGAGGTAGGAGAGGGAGTTTCGCTTTTGGGCTATGGTTTTTTGCAGTGCTTTTGCTTCACTGTTCTCTTTCATATAATCAAAAGTCATAAAATAGTCCAAATATTCGGCTGCATCAACATATTTTTTTTGGGCGATGAGTGTTTTGGTATGGGGTATGGGGTCTATGCGTACAAGTGTGTGGTAGGCGTAGGTATTTTTTTGGTAGAGGAGTGTGGCACTGAGTATGAACACAAAAATAAGTAAGAGTTTGTACAATAGTTTTAACATGCTGTATTATATGATAAAATACGCTAAAAATAAGGCACAAGATGCAAGACTCACCCGCATACCTAAAGAAAAAAGCATTTTTTGATAAAGTACTCACCATTTATGGACGCAATGCTGTTATGGAAGCACTGGAAGATGAAGCTGTCACCATCCACAAACTTCACCTTTCCAAGTCTAACAAAGATGCACAAATACTTGAAAATATGAAATCCATAGCCAACAAGCGTGGTATAGAAGTAAAGTACCATGACAAACAGTCACTCTCACGCATCTCTAAAAATGCCAAGCAAGACCAGGGAGTGGCACTAGATATTGTCTTGCAACATTTTGGAGATGAAAAAGAGTTCATGCTAAATAATATTAACTACCGTATCATCGCCCTAGACGGTATCACCAACCCTCAAAACTTAGGGATGATTATCCGATCTTGTGCTGCAGGCAATGTAGATGCTATACTCCTACCCACCAAAGGTGCAGCACAAATAAGCCCACTAGTCATAAAAGCCTCTGCAGGTACACTCTTTAAAATGCCTATCATCAAAACCTCTAATCTCAAAGAGACACTGGCATCTTTCAAAAAAGAAGGTGCAGAGGTTTATACACTCTCTTCTTATGCCACATCAAGTTACAAAGAGAAAGTATATGGGGATAAAACTATCTTTGTATTAGGCAATGAGAGTGAGGGTGTTAGTAAAGCTGTAGAGTCTGTGTGTAACTCAAGCATCGCTATACCTATGCAAAGAGGGGTTGAGTCTCTGAATGTAGCTGTGACAGCATCTTTGTTGGCATTTTTGTAATATGCTATAATAGTTTCAAAAAGGAGTTCCAATGTCAGAAGAAAAAAAAGATTTGTTTGAAAAAATTGGTGTAGATATTAGTAAAGATAAAATCAATATTGATATTACCCAAACCAAAGATTTTTTGTCTGCTTTACAAGGCTTATTTCAAGAAAAAGCTGAATCTCTAAAAAAAGATCTTGAAGAGGGAAAAGTAGATATGGCTGAAAATGTAGGCATTAAAGTAGATAAAGAGCATATAAACATTGATTTAACAAAAACTAAAAGTTTTATAGAAGAGTTAGGAAATCAAATTGAACATTTCTTAGGTAAGATAGACAAAGCTATAGAAAATATAGATAAAAAATAATGATTATAAGTAATACTTTGGTAATACATAAAAAGTATGATATGTATGCACCTGTATGCTAAAAGGATTTTTATGTCTAGAATACGTATATTATTTTTAACAATCTTTACTCTCTTGTTTTTAGTTGCTTGTGGCAATGGAAATGATCAGAATACAACTATAAGTGGTGGAATACATAATCAACAAAACCAAGCTATTAAAACCATTGCCAATTATGCACAAGATAGTACCGTAGAACCTACGGTAGAAGATTATCTTGATGCAGGTGTGACTGGTGTAACTAGTAAAAATATTATGTATATCAATAATGAAGTAGCAATACACAACTATGCTGAAGTAGATAGCACTTCAGAGATACAAGCGATTGTTGATACTGTGTCTATGGTATGTATAGAAGTCATCACACATGCCTATAACCCTGATACACTAGAAGAGAGAGATTTTCCTACACCTTGTGATGTACCTCATGGATGGGTAGAGGGTAACCCTACTAATAGTGATAGCAATACAACAGATACAAATACCTCTATATATCATTATGGAAAAATGGGTAAATATACTGTAGAGATAACACCCTATGCAAAAGATAATCGCAGTGTTATTTATCATCCTAAATCATGGAATACAGCACCTACTCCTATTATATTTTTTGTTACAGGATGGAAAAATACAGACCATAATTCTTATCATACACTTTTAGCATTTGTAGCAAGTCATGGATATAGTGTAATATATATACCTGATGACGGTAGCTATTATTCGCAATTTCAAAAATTTGATGCTATTGTGCGTAAATATTCTTCAAATTTGGATACTACCAAGATAGGTCTATTGGGGCACTCTTCTGGTGGAGGAGTGGTTTTTCCTTTACTTAAATATATGAGTGCAAAAGGCTATGGGGAGGATGGGCGTTTTATTTGTGCCATGGATCCATACATCGCACAGTATATGGATAAAAAAGACATGCAAGCACTTATGAATACCAATGTGCTCATCATTCAATTTGGAAAAAATGGAAAAGATGAGGGGAATGATACGGATCCCAGAATTGTATTGACCATTTATAACTTGCTTACAGGCGAGGGGATAGATAAAAACTATATTGTATTAAATGGTCCAAATGATGCTAGTCATGGTTATCCAGCGCGACAAGATATTGATAAGATGCAAGGTTTATTAAAACCGCTGGATGCTCTTATGGAGTACACTTTTACCCTTAAAAGTGATGCACATCATAGTATGGCTTTAGAGGGTGAAGGAAAAGAGGATCCTACAATGAATGCTTATCAAAAAGTATTGCCCATTGAAGACTATAAGTATAGTTGTACATATGCTAATAAATATCACAAAGGTTCTGATGGGAAAACAAAGAGTACTATAGATAATTGTGGTGAGCCACGTATTGAAGCCAATTAATTGATTTTCTATAGAAAGAAATTATTGACATTAGTCAATATGTTGTTGATATATATGTTTATAGAAATGTTGTATTAAGTATAAAAATATGTCAATTTGAAAGATTTTTTAAACTCCTAGTACATTTTTAGATAAAATAGTTTTATTAAGTATCTAGGAAATATTATGTCAAACACAAACACTATAAAATGTCCCAACTGTCAAACCCAGATAGATATCGATGAAATTTTCTATCATCAGATAGAAGAGCAGTACAAGCAAAAGAACTTAGCAGAGCAAAAGAAACTTCGTGATGAGGTAGAGGCAAAGCGTCAGGAGTATAAGCAGGCGTTTGACTCTCTCAAAGCCAAAGAGATGGCGATGCAAGAGCAAAAAGAGAAGTTTGACGAGGAGTTGCATAAGGCGACCAAAGAGCAGTTACGCATAGAACGTGCAAAGCTTCAAGAGGAGCTTAAGCGTGAGTTGGTAGAAGAGCAGAGTGCATCTATGGCACTGTTGCAAAAAGAGCTTGAAGAGAAGTCTCGGCAGGTACAAGAACTCAATGCCTCCAAAGCGATGATAGAAAAACTCAAACGTGAGAAAGAAGAGATAGCATCTCAGGCCAAGCTAGAAGCCCAAAAGGCATTGGGTGAGGAGCTCAAGACGGAAAAAGAGAGGCTTGCCAAGCAAGCAGAAGTACTCAAAGCACAAGCTCTCAAAGAGATACGTGAAGCTACAGAGCTCGAACTCAAAGCCAAAGATGAACAGATCGCCCAAATGGCAAAAAGCATTGAAGATGCCAAACGTAAGTCAGAGCAGGGCTCTATGCAGGTGCAGGGGGAATCTTTGGAGACTATTATAGAGTCTTGGTTGGCTGGACAGTTTCCTTTTGATACCATTGAGGAGGTCAAGAAAGGTGCCTTTGGTGCAGACTGCATACAGACTATACACACCAGAGAGATGCAAAACTGTGGAATAATCTGCTATGAGTCTAAAAACACCAAGGCCTGGTCTGATGGATGGATAGGTAAACTCAAGCAAGATATGCTTAAAGTAGGTGCTGACATAGGTGTGCTTGTCACCTCAGTATATCCAAATGGGATGAAGAGAATGGGGTTTGTCGATGGTATCTGGGTTTGTAGTTTAGATGAGTTCAAAGGCTCTGCAAGTCTGCTGCGTGAGAGTCTCATACGTGTGCATAAAAGCGTACAAAAAGAGGAAAACAGAGGCGATAAAATGGCACTACTCTACAGTTACCTTACAGGTAATGAGTTTCAGCTTCAGCTTAAAAGTATCGTGGATGGATTTTTGCAGATGCAAGCAGAATTGGATAAAGAAAAACGCTCTCTCATGGCAGCATGGAAACGCAGACAGAAGCTCATAGACGGTGTACTGCAAAATACCACAGAAATGTATGGCTCACTTCAAGGCATCGCAGGAGCTGGTGCTTTGGGGCATATAGAGGCTTTGGAGTTGCCTGATGGGTTGGATGAGGATGTCGAATGAAACTTTACATTATAGCAGGGGCAAATGGTAGTGGTAAGACTACTTTTGCCAAATCTTTTGCTCAGATACATGGTTTACACTTTATCAATGCAGATGAGATAGCAAAAGAGCTTGACCCTGAGAATATCACTAAACATCAAGTCAAAGCAGGGCGTATCTTCTTTGAAGAATTAAACAAAAGGTTGAGTGAAAAGAAGGCTTTTATTATAGAGACTACATTGTCTGGTAAGTATCTTGTAAAGTATATAAAAAAGGCTCAAGAGAGTGGCTTTGTGGTGGAGTTACTCTATCTGTTTTTAGAGAAGCCTGAGACCAATATAAGCCGTGTGGCTGTTAGGGTTGTGTCAGGTGGACACCATGTTCCTAAAGATGATATAATAAGGAGATTTTATAGAAGTCAAAAGATGTTTTTTGACGTGTATAAAGATTTGGTTGATAGTTGGGAAGTATATTATAATTCCAATGAGACTTTTGAAAAAATAGCAGATACAAATAATATCTATGACCATGAGAAAATGAATGAGTTTAGGAGCATATCAGATGACACAACAAATTGAAGTAGACATATCAGATACTATACAGCAGATAGGAAATGATGCTGTACGTGAGGCTCAAAGAAAAAATCTAGAAAATGGCATACCCAATGTCTATAGTAAAAACGGTGTACTCTACTTCCAACTTCCAGATGGGACTATCACGATGGAAAATCCTTTTAAAAAAGGTGAGTTGAAAGAGCGGTTGGATGCTTTGACTGGTAGCTAGTTTTATTTTAGGGTGGAATTGATATGCCACCACATAGGGTAGTATGCGTAAGGTCACACGCTCGCTGTAAGGCTAGAAAAATGGTGTATTTTATGGGTGTATATTCAACGCCTGAACATTCCTCCTGTTTTTCTCCTTAAAAAATAACCATTTCTACCTTATTTCATACTCTCTCTTCTGTTGTATCATATTCCAAATAACTCTCACCATATGCCTTCCCAGTGCTCGAATGGCTTGTTGGTATTTTTTACCTTGTGATATTTT
>JALSSQ010000328.1 GCA_026984165.1 Sulfurovum sp. | reverse complement strand
ACGCCCAATCGATCTGCCTCTTTATGACTCATCGTAATCTGCTCCTCTGCCACGGGCCCCTCCTGAAACCAAAAGGGGACATTTTAGAATTGGACAATGAGGACATTACTGCTTTGGGCTAACATCGCCCTGGCCCTACTTGCAATATGGGCTTGAATTTCCTATTCTTATGGTGTAGTGGGTGTTATGCAAGAGACAATTGTGGCAGTCGCTACTGCGCATGGTGTCTCCTCAATCGCTATTGTGCGTATTAGTGGCTCCAAAGCCCTAAGACTTGCAAAGTTGCTCTCCAAGTAAAGAGACAATAGAACCTAGACATGCTTATTTGACATCATTGTATGATGTGGAGCAGCTGTTGATTGATCAGGCTATTATGCTCTATTCCAAAGCGCCGCGCTCATTTACTGGTGTAGATGTTGTAGAGTTTCAATGCCATGGCGGTGTTGTCGTTGCCCAAAAGATACTCGATGTGTTGCAGATGTATGGCGCATGCTTGGCGCAACCAGGAGAGTTTACTAAACGCGCCTTTTTAGGAAAGATAGATTTAACAGAGGCAGAAGCAATTGGAAAACTGATCGAGGCAAAGTCTGCTGAAGCCACTAAGATATTGGCGCGTCGAATGAAAGGAGAGTTGCGTCAACTAAAACGGGTACATATCGCTACAGAAGTCTCTTTTAAGGGGCGCATAAGATTAGACAAGATTTAGTTCGCACTATACAATAGAATACGATGCATAGCATTCAACCTTTGGCGTGATTGGATATAACACTTCTATGCTGGCTATAAACAATCTCTCCAAATCTTTTGGTAGAAATGTTGTGTTAAAGGATTTTACCTATCACTTTAAGCCCAAAACCATCTATGCATTGATGGGTGCCAATGGTAGTGGAAAAACGACACTTTTTAATATCATAAGTGGTTTTTTACAAGCTGATAGCGGGACGATACTGTTCTATGAAAAAAATATAACCTATTTTCCCCCTCACTCTATAGTTAAACTCGGATTGTCTAGGACATTTCAGGATATGCGACTTGTTCCTACTTTGAATGTGTATGACAATGTGCTTTTGGCGCTCAAAAACAAACACTCCGAACAACTGATAAATGCTTTTATACCACAAAAAAAAGATAGATACGAGACCAAGATAAAAAATATTTTACAGCAGTCCCATCTGTATGAGCAAAAAGATGTAAAAGCATCGGAGATATCTTATGGACAACAAAAACTACTCAACCTTGCCGTAGCTATGGCAAATGACTTTGATGTGCTGTTGCTCGATGAGCCTGTAGCTGGGGTGCAACCTGAGTTTAGAGAACAGATACTTGCATTGATTAAAAGTTTTGATAAAACAGTCATCGTGATAGAACATAACCCGTTATTCTTAGAAAAGCTCACAGATACCATCCTCTTTTTAGATGGTGGAAAGATTATCGCAGAGGGTAGCTATGCATCGATAAGTGTGAATAAACAAGTCCAAGAGGCATATCTATGAGTTTGTTGTACATAAAAAACCTTACAGCAGGTTACGAAAAAAAAGAGGTGCTTCATGATATCTCTTTGGAGATTGGCCCATCTAAGATCATGACTCTTATAGGATCAAATGGCGCGGGTAAATCCACCTTACTCAAGGCTGTTTATGGTTTGCAAGGAGTTTGGAAAGAGGGTGAAGTGGTTTTTGATGGTGACGATATAAGCCATGCCAAGCCTGAGACATTGCTACAAAAATGTATGGTCTATATTGGGCAGAAGTCTAATACTTTTGACTCTTTTAGTGTCGATGAAAATCTAAAAACAGCTGGCTATCTGTATGACAACTTCACCTTAGATAAAAAGCTAGAAAAACTCTATACCTTTCTACCTAAGCTTAAAGTATTAAGCAACAAAAAGGTAAATAGTCTCAGTGGTGGTCAAAAACAGTTAGTAGCTCTAGGTATGGGAATTCTACACGAGCCAAAGCTCATACTTTTCGATGAGCCAAGTGCAGGACTTGATGTAAAGAGTATGAAAGAAATTTTTAATATAATTACTGATATGAGGGATGCTACCGGGATAAGTTTTGTCATCGTAGAGCATCGGGTTAAAGAGATAGCTTCTATAACCGATATATGGGTAGGTTTGAAGCTTGGTGAAAAGATACGGGATCATTTCACGTTAAGTGAGTATGATTTGAAAGAGATATTTTTGTAGAAAGGATTTGTTATGAAAAAGTTGATTCTTGTAATGCTGGGGTTGGTATTGTTCTTTGTAGGGTGTGATGAGAAAAAAAATACATCAACTAAACCTGTTGTAGCAGCGATACTTCCGTTGACAGGAAGTGCATCTGTTTGGGGTAAAAATGCAAAAAATGGCATTGAGTTGGCAAGAGAGCACTTTGATAAAGATAAACAACTTAAATTGATATTTTTTGATAGTAAAAGCAATGCAAAAGATGCTGTAAACGCTCTAAATAAGGTTATTTCATCAAAAAAGAAGATAAGTGTAGTTATAGGCGACATAGCTAGTTCTAGTGTTTTGGCAATGGCGCCTATTGCTAATAGACATAAGGTTGTATTGTTGTCGCCCGGCGCTTCTAATCCGGATATTTCAAAAGCCGGGGAGTATGTTTTCAGGAATTTTCAATCCGATGCGCTCGAGGCAGTTAAGGACTATGATTATGTTCGAAAGTATGGATGGAAGGAAGTTGTTACTATGTATATCAATAATGCCTATGGAAAAGGATTGGAAAGTGTTTTTGTTGAAAAAATGAAACAAGATGGTTTAAGACCGGTTGCTAGACTTGCATTCGAGCAAGACCAAAAAGACTTTCGTGTTTATATTGAGAAGTTAAAAAAGATGAGCTATGACATTATCTATTTGGCTGGATATCCAGTTGAGATGGCAATTTTATTAAAACAGATGAACGAATTAAGATATAAACCTAAAATTCTAGCTACGCAATCGTTTGATGATCCACAAATCAAAGATATTGCAGGGGATGTGAGTAATGTAGTTTATTCGATACCAAAACCACCAGATCCTTCTAGTGATGAAGTGAAAAAATTTGTTCATGGTTATAAGAAAAAATTTAGAGTTAACCCAGGGGTTACAAGTGATACAGGGTATGATGCTTTTATGATTGTGTATTATATATATAACAAATATAATTTTAATGCAATTGACTCGGATACCATTAAAGAAGAACTAAAAAGAATGGATATACATGGAGCTTCGGGTAATTATGGTTTTGATAAAAATGGAGATGTAATTAAAGAGTTCTCCTTTATCGGTAATTTCAACGCAGAAAGGTTACAAATTGAAAGGTGAAGCAAGTTACTATAAACGGCAATTTATAATTATTATAGTAGCTTTACTCGTTATTGTTTTATTATCAATGTGGTATTTTGATGCTTTATATCTTCCATCAAATGCTTGGATTAAAAATAATTATTTAGATTTGTTAGGGATTGTTCTGTCGTTAATAGCAGCATGGTTTGCGTGGTATGGTCCATATCATTTTTCTAAAGCAGATAAGATTTATCATTTGCAACGTGTAATAGACGACCCTAGTAGGTCAGATATAACCATAAAGAAAATGATGAGGTCGCTAGCTTTATCATGGTTCTCTGTTAAGTCCTTAGAATTTTTGCATGACCAAAGACCTCAAACAGTTATTGTTTCGTGGTATATTACAGAGAAAACAATAAATGAAGAAGCTGAAAGCATAAGGTTAATGCATGCTTGGCTTGATAATATTAAAGAAAAAATGCGAAATAATCCTAATGATGCCAATACTAGTGTAGTAAGATACCTGCTGATACAAAATGAGTTGATAGATGATGATAACTCCCCACGCACACTAAGAGGAGATTTAGATATAGACTTTTGGAAACTCGTTTTTCCAAAGAATGGAAACGAATATATAGATAACGAAAAAATAAAATTTATAAGAATGAAAGCCAACCTGAAAGCTGATGTTTGTTTATTTGAAATATCACCAAAAGAGAAGATTGTTCAATTTAGAGATGATTCAGAAGGGTCAGATGTTTATTTTGATATAAAATTTTCAAAAGCCAAATCTGATGTAAAGAAAGTTGAAAAAATTATTCAAGACTATGAAAGCGAATATCATGGTGATGAAGAGTTTAGTGATCAATTGAAAGAAAACATATTATCCAGACTGAATAACGATAACCAAGGAAATAACAATGTTTAGTCAAAAGCTTAGTCAATATATTTTGCAACATAGGGAAGATGAAAGTTATAGTAAGTTAACGGAGCAGTTATACATTGAAAATAGTCATTTAGAGAATAATGGCGTTAATATACGACAATCAAAAGTCAATGCAATTGGAGAGGGTCTGAAGAAAGTAAGTCCGATAAAGCCTTTAAGTAATATTTTTGGGAGTCGGATTCTTTTAAAGGTGACAAATATTTGTTTTGCACATTGCCGCTATTGTTTTAGGAGGGATGATATAGGAGAAAAAGAAGGTCGAATTAGTAAAGAATTATTAGAAGAAGCTTACGAGAAAATTGCTAATCTAAATAATATAAGAGAAGTGGTTATTTCTGGTGGAGAGCCATTTGTACTACCAAATCAAACTATGGTGAGTGTCATTGAAAATTTATTTAAAATGCCTAATGTAAAACGAATAAGGATTGATACAAGTATTTTTTCTCACAACCCAAAAAGAATTACCGGTGATTTGGTAGATAAAATGAAAGGACTTAAAAAAAAATATGATAAACAGATTATAGTCATTGGTCATTTTACCCATTATCTTGAATTGACTCAAGAGGTTAAGGATGCAGCAGATAAATTTTTATATGCAGGAATTCCGCTTAGAAGTCATACTCCTTTACTAAATCGTGTAAATAATAGCGCAGAAACATTAATAAAATTATTTAGTGACCTAGTAGATTTTGGAATACACCCATACTATCTTATTCATTATATAGCGCACGGAAGAACGAAGCATTTTGAGGTTGCCTTATCGGAAGGCTTGAATATTTATGATAAGGTTTTACAGAACTCAACAGGTATTGAAATACCCCACTATATTTTATATCTTAAAGATGGAAAAGGTAAAAAGCGGTTACTATCGAGCAATATTGAGATTTTAGGTGACGGTGAGTACCGTGTTCGTGATAAAAACGGCGACGAGTATATTCATAAAGATTTTGGAAGATAATGCAGATTGTTCTTAATATTTTCAATCAGGCAACAATTCTCGTTTTATTCTCTCTCTCCTTCTACGTCATTTTTAAACCCACTCGTATCTTCCACATCGCCCATGCTTTTACCATAAGCTTGGGCGCCTATATGGTTTATGGGTTTTACCACCTCTTGGCATCTCCCTTGCCTCTTAGCATAGCGCTAGGACTTATCAGCACCATACTCTATGGTGTAGCAAACGAACTACTCGTTTACAAGCACTTTATAGGAAGCAAAGAGAGAAATCTTAAGATGCTCATACTCTCTCTAGGGGTGTACATCGTCTCTCAAAATATCATCTCCATCTTATTCGGTGACGATATCAAGAGCCTAGCTAAAGGAGATGTAACAGTAGGACATGAGGCGTTAGGCGCGTATGTTACGGATACCCAGTTGGTGACTATGGGTGGGGTAGTGGTGGTTCTGGGGGTGACCCTTTATGTGTGGTACAAGACCAAGTTTGGCTTAGCTGTCAGAGCTATATCTGATAATCCTGAACTTTCTCAAGTCTTCGGCATACCCAAAGATCGCATCATACTCTATGCTTTTGCATTGGGGTCACTCTATGCAGGCATAGGAGGCATACTTGTAGGGTTTGACACAGGTATCACACCTAGCTTTGGGTTCAACCTGCTCCTCTATGCCATCGTCGTGATGATTATAGGAGGAGTAGAGAGCATTTGGGGCATCGTAGGAGGGGCATTGATACTTTCTGCTGTGCAAAATCTCACCGCCTACTACATCGATACCAAGTGGATGGATGCTATAACTTATGCTATACTTATAGTGTTTCTCGTCGCGCGACCTTATGGGGTGAGTGGGATAAAAAACAAAAAGGTAGAAGTCTAATGGACTATATCTATCACCTTGTCACTTTTATAGCGCTCTATACCATACTTGCAAGTAGTCTTAACCTATTTTCTGGTTATACCGGATTGCTATCTCTATCTCATGCTGGTTTTTATGGTATTGGAGCATACATATCAGCCTTACTTTCTATCCATTATGGAATTTCTCCTTATACAAATATTTTTATTTCTATGTTATTTTCAGGTTTTATTGCTTTTGTTGTTTCATTTATAGCTTTAAGAACTTATGAAGATTATTTTGTTGTGGTTACTTTGGGGATACAGGTTATTATAACTTCACTTATGAATAACCTCACAGATATTACGCATGGCCCTTTGGGTATCGTAGGCATAGAGAGTT
>JALSSQ010000327.1 GCA_026984165.1 Sulfurovum sp. | reverse complement strand
TTTGGTGTCCAGGTAGTACCATGCAAAACGTTCTGCAGCAGAGGCACCTGTGGCATGGTGGTCAAGAAGTTGCAGTTTCGCACCGATGCGCATGGCTTCTTTTTCTATCCAGTTTCCTTCTTTTGTGGTAAGGTTGAGGTCGGTAACGAGTATGAGTGCCTCAACATCCTCTCCGTGTATAAATTTATCTTGTTCTATCTGTTTGACTATTTCACCTAAACGCGCAGTGACTTCTGGACCATAGTTGGCATTGTAGCAGTCTATTTCGTCAAAACATTGTTGCGAAAGATATTGACATCCATAGCCATCGAGGTCAATGTGTGAGAGGTGGTAGATGTGTTGTTTCATAAAAAATGTGCCTTGTAAAAAATTAAAAATTATGATTGTATTATAGCGTAGAGTCGATATAGTCGATCTTTGGAAAGAGTATTACAGTATGTCACTTAACATCAAGCCATTGAGGAAATCATCAATTTTGGTTTGAAAGTTTGCTAAAAAGGGCGAAATGGCACAGGTACCGATGCTGCCGTTGGGGCACGATTCGGAGTATTGTGTACAGTCAAAAACAGCAGGTGTCTTACCCTCTGCGGCATAGATAATCTCATTGACAGAGATCTCATCTATGGGTTTGATGAGTATAAATCCACCATGCGCACCTTTTCTGGAGTCCAAAATGCCTTGTTTGGCGAGACTTTGCAGTATCTTTGCAAGAAAACTTTTCGGAATGCAAAGTTCATTGGCAAGTTGTTCTGCACCCAATGGCGTGTCAGATTTACGTAATACATCTAAAGAAAGGAGTGCATATTCGCTTGCACGTGTCAATAACATGGTTGTGCCTTCAATATCAATTAGGAGTATTTTACTCTAATATAGATTAAGGGGGCATTATTCGCTATTATTTACTTTTTTGTAAGGGCTTGATAAGCTTATTGTGCTATCATTCCAAACTCAATTTTGAGAAAATATACCAATCAGGAGGTCATTATGGCTTTAGATCAGGCGAAAAAAGCAGAAATTATTGCTAAATACGCAAGAGGCGAAAACGATACAGGGTCAACAGAAATACAAGTTGCACTTCTTACAGAAAGAATCAAATACTTGACTGAACACCTTAAAACAAATAAAAAAGATCACTCTTCAAGACTTGGACTACTTAAACTTGTCGGTCAAAGAAGAAGATTGATGAGATATTTGAAAAAAGTTGATTTTCAAAGATGGAACGCTATCAAAGCGGATCTTGGCATTAGAAACTAAGTTTACTTTTTCTCTTTTACATCCATTATATTTAATGGATGTACTTTTACATCTCTTATCTACCCCTCCATTTTCAACATTTTATTTGTAAAGTAATACCTTATACATAAGATATTTTTGTACTTTTTATATACTTTAGTTAAAATGACTCAACTAAGACTTGACAAAGATACACTCAATGTTGTATAATGCTTTTAAGCTTACAAATAGGTAATGCAATTTTAAGTAGAAAAAGGAGGTCTTTTATGAGTCAAGAAGAACAAAATCTTGAAGAGACTCAAGCTGAAGAAGTCAAACAGACAGAAGAAACAGAAGAAGAAACTGTCGAAGTGGATCCTTTGGAAGCTGCGCAAGCAGAAGCTGCAGAGTATAAAGATAAATATTTAAGAGCTCATGCAGACTTTGAAAATACCAAACGACGTTTAGAAAAAGACAAAACAAACGCTGTTTCTTATGCCAATGAGAGTTTCGCTAAAGATATCTTAGCCGTGATAGATTCATTTGAAAATGCACTGGCTTCCATAGAAGGCGCAGATGAAGAGAACTCTTCAGAGGTATTGAAACAAATGAAAGAGGGGGTAAACCTGACATATGAGCAACTCAAGAAGATATTGGAGAAAAACCATATCAAAGAGATAGATTGTTCTGGTGCGTTTGACCCTGAAGTACATCAAGCCATTATGCAAGTAGAAAGTGATGCGCATAAAGAAGGTGACATTGTACAGGTGATGCAAAAAGGATATACCATTAAAGACAGGATTTTACGTCCTGCGATGGTGAGCACTTGCAAATAGTAATTATTTAAGTCGATGCAACTAAAGTTGCATTTGCTTTGACTGGAATAAGAGTATACTGACAAGTAGAAAATAAATGTAAAGGATTTAATATGGCAAAAGTATTAGGAATAGATTTAGGAACAACAAACTCTGCAATGGCAGTGTATGAAAATGGCGAAGGAAAGATTATTGCAAACAAAGAGGGTAAAAATACAACACCTTCCATTGTGGCATTTACAGACAAGGGTGAGGTGCTCGTCGGTGAGCCTGCCAAACGTCAGGCAGTGACAAACCCAGAAAAGACGATCTACTCTATCAAGAGAATCATGGGGCTCATGTGTTCTGAAGAGAAAGCAGCAGACGCAAAAGAGAGACTTCCATACCATGTTATTGATAGAAATGGTGCCTGTGCGATTGAGGTAGCAGGAAAAACATATACACCTCAGGAGATTTCTGCAAAAGTACTCATGAAAATGAAAGAGGATGCAGAGGCATACCTTGGTGAGACTGTGACAGATGCGGTAATTACCGTACCTGCATACTTTAACGATGCACAAAGAAAAGCAACCAAAGAGGCGGGAACTATCGCAGGTCTTAATGTGCTTAGAATTATCAATGAGCCAACCTCTGCAGCACTTGCCTATGGTCTTGACAAAAAAGATTCAGAGCAAATCGTTGTTTATGATTTGGGTGGTGGTACTTTTGATGTGACTGCACTAGAGACAGGTGATGGTGTCGTTGAAGTTATGGCTACAGGCGGAGACGCTTTCCTTGGTGGTGATGACTTTGACAATCGTATTATCGATTTTGTGGCAGAAGAGTTCAAGAGTGAGACAGGCATTGATGTCAAAGCGGATGTGATGGCACTACAACGTGTTAAAGATGCAGCTGAAACGGCAAAAAAAGAGCTTTCAAGTTCTACTGAAACAGAGATTAACCTGCCGTTTATTACAGCAGATGCCTCTGGACCAAAACACTTGGTGACCAAAATCACCAGAGCGAAGTTTGAGTCGCTCATCTCTGACTTGGTAGCATCTACGATTAAAACAGTAGAGTCTGTATTGAGTGATGCAGGATTATCCAAATCAGATATTAGTGAAGTAGTGATGGTTGGTGGATCAACACGTGTACCATTGGTACAAGAAGAGATGAAAAAATTCTTTGGCAAAGAGCTTAACAAATCTGTAAACCCAGATGAAGTTGTGGCGATAGGTGCGGCTATCCAAGGTGGTGTACTTGCAGGTGATGTAAAAGATGTCCTTCTACTGGATGTGACACCTCTTTCTCTTGGTATTGAGACACTAGGTGGGGTGACTACAAAAGTCATCGAAAAAGGAACAACCATTCCTGCGAAGAAATCACAGATCTTCTCAACAGCAGAAGATAACCAGCCCGCTGTAAGTATCCATGTACTTCAAGGTGAGCGCGAGTTCTCTAAAGATAACAAATCACTAGGTATGTTCGAGCTTAGAGATATCCCGGCAGCACCACGTGGTGTACCACAGATTGAAGTGACATTTGACATCGATGCCAACGGAATACTGACTGTATCAGCTGTAGATAAAGGTACGGGTAAATCTCAAGAGATTAAGATTACCGGTTCAAGTGGACTCAGTGATGAAGAGATCGAAAAAATGGTGCAAGATGCTGAAGCCAACAAAGCCGAAGATGAAAAACGCAAAGCGGTAGTAGAGGCGAAAAACCAAGCGGATGCACTTATCCACCAAACAAGAAAATCATTAGAGGATCTTGGTGAGAATTTCGATGCTACAGAAAAAGAGGCTATTGAAGCAGCGATTGCAGACTTGGAGAGTGTGCTCAAAGATGACAATGCTACCAAAGAGCAAATCGAAGAGAAAGTCAAAGCGTTGACAGAAAAATCACACAAGCTTGCTGAAGCAGCCTATGCCAAAGAGCAAGGCGGTGCAAATCCAGATGCCCAAAAAGCAGATGATGACGATGTTATCGATGCAGAAGTAGAGTAAGACGCTACTTCGCTTCGATGACAAAGTTGCATTCCCAGGCACAGCAGCTTTTTAATCTACTGTTTCTTCTTGTCATAGGTAAATATGTTGCACATATCTACCTGACTTGGCAGGAGATAGTAGGTATTTTGTTTTTTACATTGGGTAGTGAACATCTACTACTTTATGTAAAGCACAAAACACTCACACATTTCTCTTTCTCTGCACTTTCTACAGCGATTGGTGTGATGCTAATGATGGTATCCCCCCACTATTATCTTTACTTTATACTGATATTTGCTGCACTTTTTCAAAAGCATTTTATACACTATCAGGCACAGCATTTTTTTAATCCTTCAAATTTTGCACTGATGATGGGATTACTCTTTTTTTATCATGATACCCACTTGGTGCTTGGGCAGTTGGGCGATAGTTTGATTTTGGCTATTTTTGTCGCTATGCTTGCTATAGCAATACTCTACAGGGTTAAAAGATGGCTACTTCCACTCACATTCACTCTTGTGTATCTCTTTTCTCAATATGCTATTGTGCTAGCCTCTGATCCTATGATGTTAATGGAAACTGTTTGGTATCGTTTTTATTCACTCTCTTTTATTGTATTTATACTGTTTATGCTCACTGACCCTCGAACGACACCGAATAAATGGAGTTATCAAATAGTTTTTGGTGCCACATTGGCACTTTTGGTTAGCATTTTAGATAATCTTCATGGTTTTAGAGTACAGCATATGTTTATGGCACTTTTTTTACTTTCTCCTATGGTTGTGTTGTTGGAAAACTATAGTCATTCAGAAGATAAAACAACATTACTCTTATGGACGGCTACGATAGTACTTTTATCTCTTAGTGCTATAATTTACATCGAAATGCAACCCCCTTATTATTTTGAAATGGATGGCTAATGAGTAAAGAGACAAAGATAAGTATCACGATATTGCTTGTAGGGATGCTAGTGCTTGGTGTGTATTGGTTTTTGCCACAAGATACAAGTAGATCTCATATGGATACACCTAAACAAACTGTAAAAGAACGTGTGATGCTTCCACAGTATGAAAAAAGCATCTATCAAGATATTCCTGAAGTACAAAGCTATCTTGCTGACTTGAGAAAAAATATACAAAATGGACACGCGGTCTTAGCACTTCAGGAAGATGAACTCGATAGTGAGGGGAAAAAAGTACAGCAAATTCTTTTACAAAATGCAGACTTTTTGCAAGACACAAAACAAAATGGTAAACTTTTACATAATGATATGATGCGTATTTTGCCTGCTATTGTAAGCAGTATGGATAAAAAGACAAAGGCGATTTGTAAAAAGAGCAAGTGTTACCAAGCCGAAAAATACAACTTTGTGACCAATACCACTACCAGAGCCATTGTAAATGTTGACACTTCTAAAGTGCTTTCTGTAGAGCGATATGCAGGGATGCAAGCAGATATTTCCTTGCGTTTGACACACATCGCACAAGCCATAGCCCTGCATGCCCCAGAGGTGAAAAAGGAGTTAGGATTTACACCTAGTCAAAAAGATATTACTATGGCAAATGTACGAGGAAGCATGAAAGAGTCTCCTTGTGAAAATACCACACATCTTTGTGTCGCTCCTACCTTTACCGACCATCAAAAAGAGCAAGCCCTTTGGGCGGTGGTAGATTTGACAGAGCTTAAACTTGCAGCTGCCAAATGGGCAGGACTAGGCAAAACAACAACCCCCGCATGTATCTCTGAACGTACTTTGCAAAACAGGTACATCATGGAAAACTTTTGTCAAAAAGATTCTTATCTGCAAAAGAATGGTTGGAAGATAACCTATCGACTTACCGGCTCAGACGGCTTGGAGATAAGAGATGTCTCTTTTCACGGGAACAAAGTACTCACCTCTGCCAAAATAGTTGACTGGCATGTGAGTTACCAGCAAAAAGGAGCAGAGTTGCTAGATACGACAACAGAAACCTATATAGAAGGACGTAGAGTAGAGTTCGTTAGAGGTGAAGAGGGTGAGTACCTTTTTGGTTACAACGATGCCATGGGTTGCCCACTTTTCTCCACTTCAGTGGTACTTGCGTTTAACGGCCCTCAAGTAAGAGCACTGAAAAACAATGACGGTTTTATGCTCACACAAGACTTTAGAAACCCCAAATGGCCTATGGCTTGTAACTATCGTTATGAAAATCGCTTTGAGTTTTATGATGATGGTTCATTTAGAGTAGTAGGAGTAAATAAAGGACGAGGCTGTGGAGACCATGCCATCTATCGTCCAGTCATGCGTATAGATATGGCAGTAGCCCCCAAAGAGAATTTCTACAGTAAAACCGTAGGGGCAGATTCTATATCTGCCCAATGGAAACTGTGGGAAAAAGAGGGCAAGGAGCAGGGAGCAGGGAGTAAGGAGCAGGGAGTAGGGAGCAAGGAGCAGTTTTTGTATAAGATTATTTCTTCTAGCGATGCGCATAAAGGCTATTATATCGAGCCAAACCATGGACAGTTTGGTGACAATAGCCGTGGAGACCATGCCACACTCTTTGCTACA
>JALSSQ010000326.1 GCA_026984165.1 Sulfurovum sp. | reverse complement strand
AAAGAACATTTTCAGTCAAGAATTTGGGAAATAATTGAATTGAAAAATGCAACCCAATCTGATCAGACAGCTTACATACATAAAAAACTTTTGAAAAAAAACCTTTTTGAAATTGCAAACAGTATTAAAGAAAAAGATATGAAACTGATACATGCCTTTACGAAAGGAAATTTTAGAGAATGTAACAAGATAATGTTTACTATTTTTGAAATTTGTGAATATTATGATAAAAATGAGCCATCTAAAATAAATTATGAACAAATTTCTCAACGTATTATTGAAATGGCTGCATTAAAATTAGGGTATATACATGTATGATATTAAGGCACTTGAAGAAGAATGGAAAGAGTATAAAAGACGACAACGAAAGCCTTATTTATTATTTTCCTTAGGTTTGCTTTTATTGTCTATTCTTGGATTTTTATTTTTTGACCATATTCACTTTCCTTCTTTTTCATCAATTCAATTTAAGCATAATAAGAGTATTGAAAGAAAGAATAAACAAGAGAACAAAGTCATTATAGATAGTGCATTTTCTGAAATACAAGTAAGAAAACAGGTTAAAACAATGGATAAAGTTGAAACTATTAAACCAATGCTTGAACCAATAAAAGATGAAACGATACCAACTCTTCCTGTTGTAGATAATATACCGATACTAGAACAACCAAAAAAAATTCAAAAAAGAAAAGCATACATGAAAGTGGAAAAAAAATCCGAAAACGTTAAAAAAAGATATAAAAAAATACATTTGAATATTATTGAATCTTCAAGTGTAAGTGCTTATAAGGATGTAGAAAAACGTTTTATGCAAGCTCATGATGTGGATGATTCTCTCTTTTTAGCAAAAAGTTATTTTAGAAGAGGAAATTACAAAAAATCTGAATATTGGGCACTGCAAACCAATAAGGTGAATAATCATATAGAAGAGAGTTGGATTATTTTTATAAAATCAAAAATAAAGCTTGGTCATATCAATGAGGCAATAGAAATACTTAAAAACTATATCAAACACTCTAACTCTTCCAAAGCAAAAGAATTATTATTTAGATTAAAACATTAAGGAAGATAAAAAATGGTAAAACTAATTGAGATGATGCTTAAAGAGAACCTAATTACAAAAGATGCAATATCAACTTTGGTAAAGAGCAGACCACCCAAAAAAATCTCTTTTGCAAATTTAATTGCTGAAAAGATGATTGATTTGCAATCAGTAGAGATGTTTTTAGCAAAAAAAGTACGTCAAGGAATTATAACATTGTCTCATTTGGAGAAAATCGAAGGGATTGATATCGTTCCTATTATACAAGAAATTGCAAAAGCACTTAATGTTGAATATTTGGACTTAGATGATGTAGAAATTGATATGCGTCTTTTTTCTCAGGTACCCTATAAGCAACTTTTGAAATATAATATTGTACCTATAGAAGAGACTGATTTAAATGTTCAAATAGTATTTGATGATCCTTTAGATATGGCAGCCCAAGATGCCATTCAGCGACTCTTTCCTAAAAAGCCAATACGTATAGCCATTGCAAGACCAAAACAGATAGAACAACATCTACAAAGACTTGAAATTAATGAAAGTATTAAAGGTTTGGTTTCAGATATACGTAAAGATCTAAATGATGGTGGTATTGAAGAGGACAGTGATGAATCTCCAGCAGTTTTGAAATTGATTGATATTATTTTAAAATCTTCTATTTATGCAGGTGCAAGTGATATACATATTGAAGCTACTGAAAAATCATGTGTCGTTCGTGAACGTATTGATGGAATTTTAAGACAAAGTTTTACGTTTGATAAAGATATTTTTAATCCTCTCTCTTCTAGAATGAAACTACTTTCAAATCTTGATATAGCAGAAAAAAGGAAACCTCAGGATGGTAGGTTTTCTGCTACAGTGTCACAAAGAGAGTTTGATTTTAGGGTTTCTACACTACCTACGATTCAAGGGGAATCCATTGTTTTGAGAATTCTTGATAAATCCAAGGCAATGATTAAACTTGAAGATGCTGGTATGAGCAAACTGTCATATGATAGATTTTCTGAAGCAATACAAGTGCCATATGGGATTGTATTGGTGACTGGACCTACAGGTTCAGGAAAAACAACTACGCTATATGGTGCGATTAATGCTATAAAAGATGTCAAAGATAAGATTATTACTGTAGAGGATCCTGTGGAGTATCAAATGGCAGGATTGCAGCAGGTAAATGTAAAAGAGAGTGTTGGATTAGGATTTGCAGATGCATTGAAATCTATATTGAGACAAGATCCCGATAAAATTATGATTGGTGAGATTAGAGATCAGGAGACATTGCGTATTGCGATTCAAGCGGCATTAACTGGACACTTGGTTCTTTCAACACTGCACACTAATGATGCTATTTCATCTATATCAAGAATTTTAGATATGGGAATTGAAGAGTACCTTGTATCAGGTGCATTGGTTGCTATTCAGGCGCAAAGATTGGTAAGAAAGATATGTCAACATTGTAAAGTGACGACGACACTGGATCCGTTATTGCTTAAAAATGTGGAACAATATTTGCCTGAAAACCCTACTTTTTACAAGGGAGAAGGATGTAAAGAGTGTGGACATACAGGCTATACTGGACGTGAAATGATTTCAGAAGTCTTAACAATATCTGAAACATTGGCAAGAATGATTGCAAAAGCAGCTTCCAAAGAAGAGTTAACAAAACAGGCAGAATTAGAAGGTTTTGTGACGATGTTTCAAGATGGCGTAAATAAAGCATTAGAGGGAAAATCTACAATTGAAGAAATTTACAGAGTAGCGAGGTTGTAATGAAATATTTTAACGTGACCATTATGGATAAAGGTAAAAAACGTCTTGAATTGATTAAGGCAGACAATAGAATTGCAGCTGTAAAATTAGCAAAAAACAAATTTCCAACTACAATGGTTATGAAGGCTGTAGAGACTTCAGCACCTCTTGAAGAAGGATTTTCAGAGTTAATTCAAACATTAAAAAAATCATTAAAATCCAAAATACCTATTAATGATAAAATTTCTACTATTAGACAAATTGCAGTGATGACAGATGCAGGTATTGCGATCAATGATACCTTAACAGATGTTGCAGACAATACAGATAATAAAATGTTAAAAGAGATATATACTAAAATAAATTCTGATATTAATGCGGGTAACAGTATGTCGGATGCTATGAAACCATATACAGAAGAGTTTGGACATGTCGCCTTAGCGATGACAAATCTTGGAGAGAGAACAGGAAATATTTCAGAATCCTATCATAAGCTTGCAAATATTTTAGAAAATATTAGAGACAATACAGCCAAATTTAAAAAGGCAATTAGATCTCCACTTATTACTTTGGCAGCAATGGGAATTGCCTTTACAATACTTATTATGGTTGTTGTACCAAAGTTTAAAGATATATTTTCTAGATTTAAAACAGAATTGCCATTGCCAACTCAAATTTTATTAAAACTTGAATGGGCTTTTTCAAATTTTGGTATATATATTCTTATTTTCTTAATAGGTGGTATTTTTGCAATAAAATATTTGTATAATAACAACAAAGATTTTAAATATCAAATGGATAAAATATTAATACATCCAAAATTTTATCTTATTAATAAAGCCATTTTTCTTTCTACTATGCATAAATATAATTTGGTATTTGGAGAACTGGTAAAATCTGGTATTCCTGTATCTGAAGCTCTTGAGACTGCAGTTGGAATGGTTGACAATGAGGCGATTAAAGAACAGCTTTTAACGGTGAATGCGAACATTGGACGTGGAATGAATTTGGCTGAAGCATTTCAGCTTACAGGGCTCTATGAAAATATGCTGCTTCAAATGATTAAAGCAGGTGAAGCTGGAGGTCAACTTGATGCTATGCTTGATAAAGTAACCAATTATTATGATATGGAGTTTCAAGATTTGATAGATAATTTAGCTGCATATATTGAACCGATTATGATGTTTTTTATAGCAGGATTGGTACTCCTTATGGCACTTGGTATTTTCATGCCTATGTGGGATCTTGGAAAAGCAGTCAAAGGATAGGTAAAGTTACAAAAGATATTTTGTAACTTTGTTATTATAGATTGTGGTGTTTAAGTGCTTTTTTTAAGTCTTCTGGTGTATCTATGCCAAAACTTTCAGTTTCTACCTCTATCATGGCTATCTTAAAGCCATGATAGAGTGCTCGAAGTTGTTCTAGCTTTTCTATCTTTTCAAGCGGTGCGGGAGTACTTTCACAAAATATTTTTAATGACTTCATTGTAAAACCGTAAATGCCCAAGTGACCTTTATAGGTATCAAAATGGTGATCTCTTGGGTATGGCACTTTGGCACGAGAGAAATATAGTGCAATATTGTTTTTATCTGTCACTACTTTTACAATATTGGGATCATCTGCTTCTGGATTTGATATAGTCTTATAACATGAGTTCATCACGATGGTATTATTTTCTTTATTGTTTTGTGTTAAGTTGTAAATGGCTTCTACAACTTCTGTTTCAATAAAGGGTTCATCTCCTTGTACGTTAATTATGACTTCATCTTCATTAAGCCTAAGCTTTTGTGCAGCTTCATAGATACGGTCTGTACCACTTTGATGTGTATCTGAAGTAAGTATTGCTTGTATATTGTGTTGTTTTGCTATCTCTAGGACTTCTTGTGAATCTGTAGCAATTACCACGCTATCTACTCCTTGTACTGCTTTGGCAGTGCGTATGATCATAGGCATACCACCGATGTCAGCTAATACTTTATTTGGAAAACGAGAAGAACCGATACGTGCTGGAATGATAATCATGAAATCCCTTTAGTTATTAACTATATTTATGTATGATTTTACACTCTCTATGCTAAAATACAAGACTTTAAAGGATGTGAATGAGTTCAAAGCAGGCGTTATTACTTTTAAATATGGGGGGTCCCAATAATATAGAAGAGGTAGAACTTTTTTTACGTAATATGTTTGCCGATAAAAACATATTGACTATGAATCCCTATACACGTAAACTTGTCTCTGCTATTATTATCAATAAACGTCTGGAAGAAGTGAAAGAAAATTACGCTTTACTTGGTGGGAAATCACCTTTGCCTGAACTCACAAACAAACTGATATCAAAACTTGAACAGAGATTAGAGTTGCCTATCTATCCTGTGATGCGCTATGTGCCACCTTTTGCAGATGTTGCACTTGAAAAATGTCAAGCTGATGGCATTGAAGAACTGATTTTATTTCCTATGTATCCACAGTACTCAACTACTACAACACTCTCATCTGTAGAAGATATAGAGCAGAGGTGTAGTGTTTTAGGGTATAGTCCTAAGATAACGGTGATTGACCCTTATTATGATGATTATGACTATATTGCAGCCTCATGTGAGAAGATTATGGAAGCGATAAAAGGTAAAGATACTCAGGAGTATGATTTGTTACTCTCAGCCCATGGTTTGCCTGTAAGTATTATCCAAGCAGGGGATCCTTATCAAAATCAGGTGGAAGGAAATGCATCAGCCATTAAAATGTATCTTCATGAACGTGGTATCACGTTTCATGATATTAAACTGGTCTATCAGTCTAAAGTAGGTAATGCAGATTGGCTAGAGCCAAATCTGGCAGATGTATTGCGTAATCCTACACATCGAAAAGTGCTTATCTTCCCAATAGCATTTACTATTGATAATTCTGAAACTGTGTTTGAATTGGATATAGAACATCGTGAGATTGCCCAAAAGATTAAGTATGATGACTACATTGTGGCTTCATGTATGAATGATTCTGATAGATTTGTGGATCTTATTATTAAGAGGGTTAAAGTTGTATAAGTATCAAACACAATGGAAGATACTGTTTTGGGTCGCACTGTTGACATCATATCTCTTTGCTGTTTTACCTGATACGTTAGCCCCGCATGTACCACAAGTGAGTGATAAAATACATCATATATTCGCATTTGTAGTGCTGGGAATACTTCTTAGACTTGCGTATCGCATATCATACTGGTATGCTTTGGTTGCTTTGTTAGGATATGGTATTTTCATAGAGTTTTCTCAATATTTTTTACCCACACGTTCTGCAGATTATCAAGATATTTTAGCAGATCTTATAGGGGGCTTTATAGGTTTGAAGCTTTACAAATATTTACGTATAGTCATCTAATGCAAACCATAACTACTTCTTTTGTCACTATTACTGAAGTCAATCGTTCTAAATTTATAGCACACCTTGTACCTATATCTGAGTATAAGGGCTTACAAGTAAAGCTAAAACAAGAGCACCCTAAAGCCAATCATGTAGTGTATGCCTTACGTTACCTAAACGAGTTTGACCACATTGTAGAAAATAGTTCTGATGATGGAGAACCAAAAGGCTGTGCAGGTACTCCCTCACTAAATGTTTTACGTGGTGAAGAGCTTATAAACACTGCTGTGCTTATTGTAAGGTATTTTGGAGGGGTAAAGTTGGGTACAGGTGGTATGGCTAGAGCCTATGCTTTAGCGGTAAAAAATGCACTTAAAAATGCTGTAGTTATAGCATATAAAA
>JALSSQ010000325.1 GCA_026984165.1 Sulfurovum sp. | reverse complement strand
AAACGAAACCTGAAATATTTAAGATTTTACCAAGTGTGTTTCAAAATATTGCTTTTGCGATGGTATAACGTGGTGAAACTTGACACCTTATAAAAAAAGTTTAGGAATGGAACTTCATGGAGATGCATTAACCGAAGATGAAAATAATCAAGATAAAGTAAGAATTTTAGCATATGATGGTGTAGCACCAAGAAGATATTTAGAATTTTTCTCTATGAAATTTGATAGAAAGTCAAAAAATGGTATACTACTAGATAGAAAAATAGAAACTGCTCTTCCAAAAAAGAGAGTATCATTGCAGGCTTTACCTATGCTAGAGAATCAAGCAATTAAGGTAATAGATGAAAGTGGTATATTAGAAAAGAGGAGACCTAAAAATGTATAAAACTAAAGAAAAAAATTTATTTGATTTCATAAATGAAAATAATACTCCAGAAATTAAAGTCAATTCCATGGTAAAAAAAATAAATGCAATAAATAAAAAAGCTACACTTAGGTTAAATTCTGTCTCTATATTCAATAAAAAAGAAGAAGAATTATTTCACTATTTAGCAAAACATGAAAAATCTTTTTAAAATAGCATCTTAAAACTATCCTTCTCCACAAAGAAACTTACCCACTAAAATCATTCTCATTCACCCTACAGAATAGAATATAAATCTCAGATGACAATTACAACGCAATTTTTTCTTCAATATTAATCGGTGCGATGGCATACCCCAAGGGCATTTCCGTTGGGCATCGCCCCCTACAACTTTCTTTGCAAAAAGATCAGCCTCTGAAAATACGCCTCTATACCTAATACAAAAACCCAAACAACCAAAGCGGTATTTTAGCACCATGCCCTACTTCTACTTCGTCACACGCCAAAAATGAGTTGGGTATATCTTTGATTTGATTAAATGATTTGTTTTTACCACCTACTTCCACCGTATATTTCTCTTCTAAATAAAAGTCTCCTTTGGTTGCAGCATAAATGCCTTTCATCTCTAAAGGACTATTGACAGTATAATAATTAGAAAGTTGGTTCATAAAAAAGCTTTCTCTTACGTTACCGATATCTGGAGAGCTTGTATACATGAGATTGGTATTGGCAAGGTAAATTTTTTCTGGTTTGTCTATATTTTTCATGGAAAGCGAAGACTTCATCAGTAGCTTGATAAGTCCTGCATCATCCAAATGAGACAAATACTCTTTTATGGTTCTATCGTCTTTAATATCTACACTCTTTTTGAGTGATGACATAGTAGGCGTAAAAGGAACATTTTGCATGATGACTGCAAGTAGAAGCTTTATTTTTTTGATACTTCTGCCGTTGAGAGAAGGATAGATATTGAGCAAGTCACTCTCTATGGTGACATTGATATTTTGTTTGAGTGTTTGGAAAAAAAGCATCTCATTTGGTAGTCCCACATAGTAAGGGTAGTAACCAAACTTTAGATAATCTCGAAAAAGTGCAATGATTTTATGATTTTTCTTTTGCAGTTCAAAGACAATATTTTCTGCTATTTTAGTATGATGATGTATGATATCTTCTAAATCATGGGTATCAAAACTATAGCCATGATGAAGTTCTAAGAATTCTCTAAAGCTCATACCTACCATCGTATAGACGATAGCTCTTCGACTTAAATCATGTGAACCTTTGTGTATCTCTAGTGCAGAACTTCCCGAGGCGATGACTTTAAGTGAAGGAAAACTGTCATAAATGTTTTTAAGTTCTTGTGACCAGTTGTCATATTTATGTATTTCATCAAAACAAAGCAGTCGTCCACCCTGTAATTCAAACGCTTCAGCTATCGTGTAGATACTCTGCTTGGCATTGACAATGTCATCAAGCGATATATAGAGTGCTTCATGCTCTGCATAGTGGCTCATATACTGTGCTATGCTAGTGGTCTTTCCTATGCCTCTTGCACCACGTATGATGGACAGTCTATGTTCAAGCGCTTCATTTTGGATGAAATATCTTTGGTATGTGAGATTGTTATTTTTAATGAATTGCTGACTTTTTATGAATAGCGTGTCTAACATAAGATACCTTTATATGTTTTATATTACAATTATATCTTAATATTTTATGTAATGCAATACATATATTAATTAATGAATTATCACCTTCTCCACCATTAACTGCAAAGTAACATTCCCTCTAAAATGATTTTCGTTCACCGTGTAGACTACATCTACTACAGAACCTACCTCATACACTTCACGTGTCTTAAATTGCACACCTGCCATCACTATGCCCTCTTGTGCAAAAGAGAAACGTAAATGTTCACCCTCTTTACCCATGGTGTCGGCTTGCAAGAGTTCTACATTTTTAGAGATGAACTTTGGAGTGGGGTTACCTTGTCCGTAGGGTTCGTATTGTTTTAGGAGTTTGGTGAGGTCAAAAGAGATATCTTTGAAGTGTAGTTCTCCTACAATGTCTGGGTCAACCAATGCTTTGGTATAGTTGCCTTTGGTATAATTGATTTGAAGTTGTTCCCTAAAGGCCTCTACACTGTTTTCATGTAAACTAAGTCCAATAGCTGCTTGATGTCCTCCAAACTTCTCTAAATGCTCTCGACAGCTGTTTGTGATGGCAAAAAGATCACACGCTCCAAAGCTTCGTCCACTTCCTTTGAGTAAACCTTCACCATTGTTGCTAAGTACAATACATGGTTTTTCATGCTGTCGTGCTACTCTGGCAGCTACGATGCCTACTACACCTTCATGCCAGCCTTTACCCTCTACGACTATCACATCATCATTTGGATTTACCTGTGCCAATGCTTTTGAGGTGAGTTCTTGTTCTGTGGCTTTTCTAAGGGTGTTAAAGCCTATAAGTCTTTCTAATCTCACTCTGGCATCATAAATGTTTGCAGAGGTTAAAAACTCTACAGCAAAGCTTGCATCTTCCATACGCCCTGCACTGTTAAGCAACGGTGCTAAAAAAAAGCCTATATCCTCTGCATTTAACGCCTCTTTTTGTGCATGTTCCAAAAAGGCTTTGATAGCAGGACGTGTGCTTTTATTGAGTGCTTGTATCCCTGCGTTTACCATGACTCTGTTGATGTGTTGTAGGGGCATCATATCTGCGATAATGGCAATGGCAGTAAGCTCCATGTAAGAGATCATATCTATCTTTACATCTAGTGCATTTTTAAGTGACGCGATAAGATACCATGCTATCTGTGCTCCACAGACATCAGAATAGGGGAAAGTACACTCTTCTTGTTTTTGGTCTATGATGGCATAACATTCAGGTACTTCAGGTGCCAGTAGATGATGGTCTGTAATAATAAGATCAATACCTTCATCTTTACAAAGTTTCGCTGCATAGACAGCTGAGATACCATTGTCCACTGTTATGGCTAAGTCTGTGCCTACTATGCGTGGTATAATGTTTGCAGAGAGTCCATAACCATCTCTAAAACGATTAGGGATAATCCACTCTATGGGATACTCTATCTCTTCAAAAAAAAGTTTCATGAGTGTCGTAGAGGTCACACCATCTACATCATAGTCACCGATGATGGTTATTTTTTCTCTATTTTTTATGGCATGTACTATCCTCTTGGTAGCTCTGTCCATATCTTTAAATGTAGAAGGATTAGGAAGGTCTTTTAAAGAGAGAAATCCCTCTTCAAAACGATTTTGAAGTAGTGTATCTAACGCTTGAAGCGTTAATTTTTTAGCCATTAGCTTTGTATATTTTTATGTTGTTGTGCAGCATCTACAAATGCCAATATCGCAGGGTTTGCATTTTGTAGCCTTGAGGTAAACTCTGGGTGAAACTGTACCCCCAAGAACCAAGGATGATTCTTGACTTCTACCGCTTCTATAAGTCCATGAGATTCACCTGTAATTTCCATACCATTGGCTTCAAAAGCTTCTCTATATGCTGGGTTGGCTTCATAGCGATGTCTATGACGTTCAAAAATAATAGGTGCATCATAGGCTGCTCTAAGATTAGAATCTTCTTTTGTTTCACACTCATACTCACCAAGTCTTAGTGTTCCGCCCATCGCGGTAGTTGCTGTACGTATCTGCTTTGCACCGGCTGCATCGATAAATTCATCGATAAGATAGACAATAGGTGCAGAGGTCTCTTTGTCAAATTCTACTGAATTTGCATCTTCAAGTCCCAATACATTTCTGGCAAATTCTACCATAGCAAGCTGCATACCAAGACAGATCCCAAGGAAAGGGATTTTCTTTTCTCTGGCATATTGAATAGCAGAAATTTTTCCTTCTATACCACGCTCGCCAAAACCACCTGCTACCAAAATACCATCACAGTCATTGAGATATTTATCACTTCCATCATCTTCTACTTTTTCAGCATCAACCCATTTGATATTGACACGTGTATCTAGATGTGCACCACAGTGTATAAGTGCTTCAGTAAGTGATTTGTATGACTCTTTTAAATCCAAATATTTACCCACAAAAGCGATCTTCATCTCCTCCGCTGGCATAATAATTTTATGAACAAGATTGGACCATTCATCCATTTTTGGTACACAGTTGTCAAGTTCCAACTGTTTACAAATAGGTGCTAAGATATCTTGTGCCAAAAAGTTAAGTGGCACTTTATAAATAGTAGAAGCATCTTCTGCCACGATAACAGAATCTTCTTCTACATCACAAGCATAAGCAATCTTACGTTTAATATCATTGGTCACAGGTACTTCTGCACGAAGTACGAGCATATGCGGTGCGATACCTATACGTCTAAGCTCTTTTACGGAGTGTTGTGTAGGTTTAGTTTTTACTTCACCTGCGGCTTTGATATAAGGTAAAAGCGTTACATGAATGTTCATCACATTTGAACGACCCAATTCATGTTTAATTTGTCTAATAGTTTCAAGAAAAGGAAGTCCTTCTATATCTCCTGTTGTTCCACCAAGTTCTACAATAAGAATATCTTTACCCTCACCTGCACGAAAAATACGTTCTTTAATTTCATTGACAATATGAGGTACAACTTGAATGGTTTTTCCAAGATATTTACCTTTACGTTCATTTTCTATTACTGTTTTATAGACAAGTCCTGTTGTAAAGTTATTATTTTGTGTAAGAGAGGTATCTAAAAATCTTTCATAATGTCCCAAATCAAGATCAGTTTCAGCTCCATCTTTGGTGACAAATACTTCTCCGTGTTCTAATGGTGACATCGTACCTGGATCAACATTGATATAAGGATCAAGTTTTAAAACACCTACACGTTGTCCTGTATGTTTTAACAGTGTTCCAATACTCGCAGCAGTAATACCTTTTCCCAATGAAGAGAGTACTCCACCTGTAACAAAAATATATTTTGTTTTATTTTCACTCATAGTGCACTTTTTCCTTTACTTATGCAACAATTGGCATAATGATTGTTATAAAATTATCATCTTTTACAATAAATGGTAAAGAAGGTTCATTAAATTCTATAGTAAAGTCATTTTTATTTATTTGAGAAATAAAATCTAAAATATATTTAGAATTAAATGAAAGTTCAAATTTATCTTCTAATCCTGTATTTATTTCTATTTCTGTTTTTGCTTCAACATTATCTGCTGAAAGAGATTCAAATATAATTGTATCTGAAAGTAAAACCATTTTAATCTCTTGAGAAATCGTGGTAATCATTTTAATGGCATCTATCATCTCTTTTTTAGGTAATACGATTTGATGTTTGGTACTTGTTGGAATAATACGTTGGTAATCAGGAAATTTTCCATTGATAAGTCTTGTATAGAAAAAATAATTTTCATTAGCAATAATAAGATTGGTTTCATCAAAATAAATATCTATTTGATCTAGAAAAAGTTTTTGTATTTCCAAAATAGCTTTTTTAGGTACTATGATAGAAAGTGTTTCACTGTTTTCACCAGGAATAGTTGCTATAGCCAATCTTCTTGTATCTGTTCCTACTAAATCTGTAGAATTATTTGTAATGTTAATCAATGCACCATTAAGTTCAAATTTTGGATTATTGGTATCAATAGCAGGAGATATTTTTTTAAGGTTTTGAATAAGAGAAAGAGAATCTAATGATATTTTACCTTTATCTTCTATGGTAGGAAAGTGAGGATAGGCATTTGGATCAAAAGTTGGGAGTTTGAATTTAGAGTTTTTTTGTTTGATAATTAAAGTATTGTCTAATATTTCTAAAATAATTTCATCATCTTTTAAAATACGTACAATATCTAAAAGTTTTTTACCATTTGCAGTAAATGAACCTTCTGCTTCTATGGCTATATTATCAGTGATAATTTGAAGACCTATTTCAGAATCTGTAGCTTTTACAATACATTTATCATTTTGAGTATTAAAAAGTATATGTGAAGTAATTTGACTGGCATCTTTTTTTTCTAAAAAAGGTTGTAAATTAATGAGTATAGATTCTATAATTTGCTTGCTTGCTCTTATCTTCATTGTCTTTCCTTATTTTTAATAATATTAGTAAATAGTAGTAGTATGACATGAAATTGTGAAAAACTACTTTAGTACCCGAATTATTGTTGTTAAATGGAACAATTTTTTATTATTTTTATTCACATTTATTCACTACTAAAATTAT
>JALSSQ010000324.1 GCA_026984165.1 Sulfurovum sp. | reverse complement strand
CAAGTGTACTGTCAGCCCAAGCAATATTTTTAGCATCCCAAGCTGCGATTTGATCAAAATGATAGATACCAATCTCATTTAGAGCTTCTTCAATTTTAACACCAATACCTTTGATACGTGTAAGATTATCTTTTTGTCCATTACGTGGAGCAGACAGTAACACAGGTTTTTCATTAACAGTATGTTCTTGTGTATCTGAAGATGTTGCATGTACCTCTTCATGAGATGTGCCTGGTGTGTGTCCACATTCATTCTCTGCACAAGTAGATTTCCCAAAGAGATAACCGATAATAAACCCAAGAAGGGCAGCCAATAGTAAACATAATATCATTTGTGATGCGATTTCTAACATAATTATTCTCCTAATATATTGATTTCAACACGGCGGTTTTTTTGTTTGTTTTCATCTGTTGTATTTGGTACAAGTGGCTTGGTTTCGCCATAACCTTTGGCAATTAACCGGCCAGCATTAATACCTTTTTCAATAAGCCTTCTTTTAACAGTATCCACTCTGTCTTGTGAGAGTTTTTGGTTAAAAATCGCACTTCCGTCAGAGTCAGTATGTCCAGCAATTTCAGCTTTTATATTTGGGTATTGTTTAAGAATTGATGCCAATTTATCAACAGTCTCTTCCCCTTTTGATGTGAGCACTCCTTTGGCTTTTTCAAATTCAATGTTTTCAATTTGCAGCAAATGAGCAATTTTTTCTTTGACGACCTTTTCTTTTTCTGCCTCAAGACGCTTTGCTTCTTCTTCCGCTTTTTGTTTTGCCAAGGCTTCCGCTTGGGCAAGTGCAGCTTGTTTTTGTGCTTCTGCTTCTGCCTGTGCTTTTTGTTTTTCTATCTCAAGACGCTTTGCCTCTTCTGCTTTACGTTTTGCCACAGCATTCATATCTACAGTTGTTTGGTTTACTACAGGTATATTGGCCTTAGAGAGTAATTGTTGCATAAAGGATAAATCTTCATTTGAATTGACCATACCCGAGACAGTAAGTGTGCCATTGCGGCATACTATCTTTCCATGGGTATATTTGCTGTTAAAGGCCGGCAATATTTGTTCTGTTGCAAAGAGTACCCCATTGTCTGTACGGCTAGAATCTTTTGTAGGGTTTGCAATGATGTTTTGAGGCAGTTTAGAGCGTATTTTCTCTATTTGCATTGTATCATGAAATATACCTGAAAATTTTATAGTATCAAGATTTTTACTGATGGAAAACTCTATAGGTTTTTTGATAAGCACGTTACTGTTGTCCTGTGTCGCAATGGTAGTTGTATTGAGAAGTTCCTGCATTTTGTGTTGTGCTTCATAGCTATCTACTGTCCCATCAATCTGAAGCGTTTGGTTGTTGTACTGAATGCTTCCTTCCGTATAATGTGCAATAAAATGAGGAAGAATTTTTTTAGTAAAGATAATCACATCATTGCCAACCAGTGTTTTATTTGTAGAGGTATTTTCAATGGTTAGCTTATTTGATGCACTATGGAAGGCGTCACTAAGCATTTGTTGTTGCTGTGTATTTGTGAAGTTTCCGTTTAGCGTAGCTTTATTTCCCTTTTTTGTAAGCATAAATTCTATGCTTTGGTTGTTCATTTGAGTGTTATTTTGTGATATGGCAGTTGTTTTGTTTGTATGACTCAGATGCATGCTGTCTTTCTTTGACCATACACAAAAAATCATAAGCAATAACAACAAAAGAAGCCAAGGCCAAATTTTTTTCATAGCGTTTCCTTTTCCCTGTAAATTTGAGCTATTTGAATATCTTATGCAGCCCTAAAGATAATTATACAAATTTTTTGACAAAAAATGCTTAGCTTAAAATGATTTGTAAAGACTGAAAGTAATTATTTTTATGTATATGAAATAAGAAAATATGTACAACAAGGTGCAAAAAAGCGTATTGCAACCTTGTAAAGAAGCTAAACAATAAAAATAGTTGGAATAATCAGCGGATATCTTTTTTTCGTACGAATAATATGTTTACGAATTACATTTCTGATATCATTTTCAACATCCTTGTGATTTTTTAAAGCTTCTGGTTTCATGTTGAGTAATAACGTTTCTATGAGTACTTCTATCTCTTTTTGGAGTTTTTTCATCTCTTTTTCGGCAACAAGACCATGTGTGGAGATGACAGGTTTGCCTACCACCTTCTGATTGCTTTGTGAAATTTGTGCGACTACATTAATGATGCCATCTTCAGCCAATTTTTGTCTATCAAGTACAACATCATTTTCAATGGTCATATTGTTTTGGTTGTCGATATATGTTTTTCCAGATTTGACTGTTTTGACTTTTTTAAGGTATTTGGTCGTGAGTTCTATTTGGTCGCCATCTGCCATAAGTAGAATGTTTCTTTCATCTACGCCACACTCTATAGCCGTTTGTGCATGTTTTGCGATATGATTGTATTCACCATGTACCGGCAAGAAAAATTTAGGTTGGATGAGACGTAAAATAAGTTTTTGCTCCTCTTGCGCTGCATGACCAGAGACGTGAATGTCTCCAAACTCTTTATAGCGCACTGTACAGCCTGCTTTCATGAGTTTATTCATAAGGCTTGATACCGATGCTTCGTTCCCAGGTATTGCAGATGCAGAGATAATGACTGTATCACTTGGTTTGAGCTTGATATGTCTATGTTCATCTGTTGCCATACGGTTGAGTGCAGCCATAGTTTCACCTTGGGAACCAGTGGTAACAATAAGTACTTCATGGTCAGCATATTTAGGCACCTCATGTACTTCAATAAAGTTTTTATCAGGGATATCTACAAAACCAAGGGCTCTGTTGGTCTCAATGTTCCGTTCCATAGAGCGTCCGATAACACAAATTTTTCTACCATGCAATACACCTCTTTCCATCGCTTGGGCGATACGGTGAACATTGGAAGAGAAGGTGGACATAATGACCCTTCCTTTTGCCATATCAAAAAGGGTATCAAATGTTTTTCCTACGACTTTTTCTGATTTGGTAAATCCAGGGTTGTGAGAGTTTGTAGAGTCAGAAAAGAGACATAAAACACCTTTTTCACCATAGTGTGCAAAGCGACGTAAGTCCATAGTATAGTTATCTACAGGGGTATGGTCTATTTTAAAGTCCGCAGTGTGGATGATAGTCCCTGCAGGTGTCTCAATAGCCAATGAACATGCATCAATGATAGAGTGTGTGTTGTGCATCCATTCGATAAGCATATCACCAATTTGGTGCTGTTTTCTCATGGTTACAAAGTTGAAGTATTTTGTGTATTGTGAGAGCCCATGCTCGTTAAACTTGTTTTCTATCATTGCAAGTGCAAGTGGTGTTCCATAGATAGGGAATTGTAGCTCTTTAAAGAGGTAAGGCATCGCACCAATGTGGTCTTCGTGACCATGGGTAATGATGACGTAAACATCTTTTTCTTTTTTGAGTGTGTGCAAGTAGGAGAAGTCAGGTACCAAGATATCTACACCATGCATCGTCTCATCAGGAAAGCTCATACCTACATCGATGATAATGGCAGTGCTTTCTGTCTCAAGGACAGCCATATTCCCACCAATTTCACCCAGTCCACCCAGTGGCGTAAAACGCACTTTGGCAGTTAAAGACATGTCAGCATTTTTCCATGGATGCATGGTTGCTTCTTTCACCTTGTCATTAATCTCTAAGTACTTTCTCATTTCATCGTTGACGGTGGTGACATTTCTACGTTTGTTTCTGTTTTTGTTGCCACCTTTATTGTTTGGTTTGTGATTATAGTTTTGGTTGGGCTTATTGTTGTTTGGCTTGTTCCCCCCATGGGTGTTACGATTTTGATTATGACGGTTTTTGTTTTGATTTGGGTTTGGTTTTCTGTTGCCATTTGGTGCAGGTTTGTCTTGTATATTACCATTTACTTCAGGTTTTGTATTGGGTATTCTATTTGGGTTTGGTTTTTTATGTGGGTTAGGGCGCCTGCCGTTTTCACCTTGTGGTCTATTTTGTCTATGTGGATTTGGACGTCTCTCTCGTGATGTTTTTTGCCCTTGATTTTGAGAGTTTTCGCTGTTTTGGTTGTTGTTTTCCATCTAAATTATCCTTTAATGCATTATAGAGTTGATGATATATAGATGTCGCAGCTTCATGAGGTCGAAGATTGGTATCAAGTGTTAGTTTTGAAAAAAGTGCGATGACAATATCTTTTGAAAAAACAGCGCAGAGATTTTTGAGAAGTTTTTTGCGTGGTTGTGCAAAAGCTATTTTTAAAAACGCTTCAAAAGTCTCATCGTCTTGCGACTGGGTTTTTTCTATTAAAAGCACGGCAGAAGTGACGTTGGGAGGTGGTACAAATGCTTCGGCTTCTACTTCGAAACATAGTGTTGCTTTCCCTACGCTTTGTGCAAGGACAGAAAGAGCAGAAAACTCTTTTTGTTTGACCTCGGCAGAAAACTTAACGGCTACTTCTTTTTGAACCATGACCAAAACACTTTGGCAATGTTCATCTTTTAGTGCTTTTAAGATGATATTGGTCGCGATATAATAGGGCAGGTTGGCTACCAGATGATATGGTTCATCCAGTAGGCTTCCTGACTCCCAACGCTCAAGCACATCGCCACAGCGAAGTTCAAAATTCCCATTCTGGATGGAATCTTCAAATTCACTTGTGAGATGCTCGCATAATCTTTTATCAACCTCAAATGCTGTGACATTTCGAACCCCTAAGAGTTCTTTGGTTAAATCACCTAAGCCAGGCCCAATCTCTGCAACTTTTAGCTTGTCGTTGGGCATCGCTTGGATGATTTTGTGAAGGACACTGTTGTCTTTCAAAAAGTTTTGACCAAATTTTTTAGATGCAAATTCGGCTAAATTTTCAATAATCATACTATAATCTTCCTTTATAACCCATATTAATCACTTGTAGTAGATTATTTTTGTATAATTCTACCATAATTAAAAATGAAAAGAGATACTTAAATGGATTATTTCGCAAAACGTATCATACCATGTCTGGATGTCAATGGTGGGCGTGTAGTCAAAGGTGTAAATTTTGTTGGACTTCGTGATGCTGGTGACCCTGTAGAGGTAGCACGTCGCTATAACGAAGAGGGTGCAGACGAGATTACCTTTCTTGATATTGGTGCCAGCCATGAAGGGCGTGATACCATTGTGGATGTGGTCAAAAAAGTAGCACAAGAAGTCTTTATCCCTCTTACTGTGGGTGGAGGCATAAGAGAACTTCCTGATATATATAATCTTCTCAATGTCGGCTGTGACAAAGTGAGCATCAACTCTGCTGCCATCAAAAGACCAGTTTTTATAGAAGAGGGTGCAAAACGTTTTGGTTCTCAGTGTATTGTGGTTGCTATAGATGCGAAACAGGTCTCAGAAGACAGATGGAACATTTTTACCCATGGTGGACGGAATGATACAGGTATTGATGCATTAGCGTGGGCGAAAGAAGCGTATGACAGAGGGGCAGGAGAACTATTGGTCACCTCTATGGATGCAGATGGTACCAAAGCAGGGTTTGATAACAGGTTAAACAAAAAGATATCTGAGCTCGTCAATATCCCTGTCATCGCCTCAGGTGGAGCAGGGACAATGAAACACATCGAAGAGGCATTTACGCTTGGTAATGCCGATGCAGCATTGGCAGCATCTATCTTTCACTTTAAAGAGATTGACATCTTGGATTTAAAAGAGTATCTTCGTACACATCATATTCCTGTAAGAGTGTAAAAGATTATTATGTTTATATGTGCCGGTGAAAGTGAGCAGTTTGATTTTGCGCTACCTGTTGGTATTGGCATGACAGATGTAGCGATAAACCTAACAAAGTTGTGTCTTGCTCAAAAACCTGAATTTCTTTTTTTTGTGGGGACAGCAGGCTCTTATGGTGAAAAAAAGATTTTTGATATTGTAGAGTCTAAGACAGCTGCAAACATTGAAAATAGTTTTTTTAATGCAAAAGCATATACACCCATAGATAATCTAGTTTCAACAGCTGAAGATGTTTCACATGAAACAATCGTAAACTCTTCGAATTATATTACGACAGATAAAACGTTAGCACAAGCATATCTGTCAAAAAATATTCATTTAGAAAATATGGAGTATTATGCAGTACTTAAAGTAGCAAAACATTTTGGTATTCCTGCGGCGGGCGTTTTTATAGTCACAAATTATTGTGATGAAAATGCACATCGGGATTTTTTGACAAATCATAAAGTTGCCATGGAAAAATTGACATACTATATAAAAGAAAAATAATGAGCAAAAAAATAATACAAGATTTTACAAAAGAAGAATTGGCAGGCATCATCAAGCCAAGTTTTCGTGCAAAACAGATATATCACTGGGTGTACCACAAGTATGCTACATCTTTTGATGAGATGAAAAACCTGCCAAAAGAGATGAGAGAGAAGCTCAACGAAGAATATACTATAACCCCTCTTAAACAAGTGATGGTACAAAATTCCAAAGATGGTAGTCGTAAATATTTGTATGAACTTCATGATGGGCATACCGTAGAAGCTGTACTCTTACTGATGAGAGACAAAGAGTACCATGAAGATGGCTCTGTAAAGCATCAGGAACGCTATACAGTGTGTATCTCCTCTCAGGTAGGGTGTAAGGTAGGGTGTGCCTTTTGTTTGACTGCAAAGA
>JALSSQ010000323.1 GCA_026984165.1 Sulfurovum sp. | reverse complement strand
AACTTTCAAAAAGTATATCTACACTCTCTTTTTGCGTAAAAAGAGGTATCCAGTTAAGTACTGTACAGGTGATAAAATATGGATGTGTTGGTTCATAAATCTTGTATCTGCTTCTGCCCATCTTTTATCCTTTTTCTTGTATTATAGGGTATAAAAATCTTGGAGTGTAAAAATATGTTATATTGCCATATAATTTGTAGTTGCGATATGCATTCCCACGTGCAACGTGGGAACGAGGAAAAGTGGAGAGATGTACGACAAAGAACTTTACATAAAAACTACAGGAATACAATCAGAATAAATACTGAAAATATTTTAGTAAAAACTGGTATTATTGTTATGTTTTAAAGGGTGTTTTAAGGTGGTAACTGACCCTAATGATTTATAAAAGTAGCCTGTCGCCTTTTTATCCATATCATATAAATGTAGCATTAAAATAGATTGAATTGTTGTTTGATAAATGCTCTAACCTCAGAGAGAGGCAGAGCGTGGAAAGGGTGGATTATACCACTAATTCAGGGATACGGATAGCTTGACCTGGGTAGATAAGGTCAGCATCTTTGATGACTTCTAGGTTGGCTTCTACAATTTGTGGGTATTTGCTACCGTCTTTGTAAAATTCTGAAGCAATGCCCCATAGTGTATCACCTTTTTGAATAGTATAGAAGACAGGTTCAAAGACCTCTTCTTCTCGAACATTTTCATCAGAAATTTGTTGCATAGTGACAAGTTGGTCAGCATTGACCTGAGAGATGCCTTCTATGTTTCCTGCAATAAGGATAGCTTTTTCTTTGGTGGCTTGATCATTAGCTACCCCTCCAAGACTTACGGTTTCACCATTTACTTCTACGGCTAGACCTTGTACGGGAAGCTCTGCAAAGCTATTTTCTATCTCTGCTTTGATGGCTGCTGCATCATCCCCTTTACCTAAGACTTTTTTCCCTGCATTGCTTAAAAAATTAAAAAAACCCATTCTTTCTCCTTTGATATTTTGGTTTAGGCTTATTATACTAATTCTTCTTTAAAATTCGAGGCAGAGTAATGCCTGTTTGACTTTGGTATTTACCACTTCTGTCTGCGTAAGTGGTCTCACACTGTTCGTCACCTTCGAGGAAGAGTACTTGGGCAATGCCTTCGTTGGCGTATATTTTGGCAGGTAGAGGCGTGGTGTTGGATATTTCTATGGTGATGTGCCCTTCAAATCCTGGCTCAAAAGGTGTAACGTTGACAATGATACCACAACGTGCATAGGTACTTTTACCTAGGCAGATAGCAAGGGTATCTTTAGGCATTTTGAAATACTCTACAGTTCGAGCCAAGGCAAAAGAGTTTGGTGGTACGATACAAATGTCACCTTTAAAATCAACCACATTGTTTTGGTTAAAGTCTTTAGGATCAACGACTTCAGCATTAATGTTGGTAAAGATTTTGAACTCATCTGAGACTCTAATGTCATAGCCGTAAGAACTAAGCCCATAAGAGACGACACCTTCTCCCACCAAGCCTTCACAAAAAGGAGTAATCATCTCTTCTTTTGTTGATTTTTCACGTATCCATGCATCGGATTTTAAACCCATTTTTTTTATCCTCTATCTTAGATTTATCTTAATACTTGTACATTTGCGCTTGTGCGGAGTTTTTCAAAGTAGTCTTTGAGTGCTTTGCCTTGCTGGTCTTGTCTCCATTTGGCTGCTACTGCAGCTTGTGCGGCTTCAAAAGGCATAGTGGTTTTCCCATGTTTTGATTTTACTTTATAGACGATGTATCTGTCTCCTGCATTGATGGCTTTGGTGTAGTGTCCATTTTGTGTCTGCAACAACATATTTAGCAAACTTGGTTCAAAATCTTTAATAGACTTTGTCATGCTACGTACTTTGACATATGCTTTTTTGTGTGTACGCAAAAATTTTTCCATTTTTGCCTTGTCAGGGGAGGTGTATTCAACCAAGGAGATGCTTGTAGGGATAGTAAATGCATCTTTATGATTATGATAATAGAGTTTGAGCTCATCTTGTGTAGGTGCAGGAGTAGAAGCAACGACTTTTTCTTGATAAAATTTTTCTTTTTTGAGAGCATCTTTAATGCTTTTTCTATATATAATCCATGGTGTCCCTTGTTCTTGCAGTATCTTTTGCATTTTGGGGACAGTAATATGATTTTGTGCGGCAATTTGTGAGATTTTTTTGTCAATATCTGTTTCTGGAATATTGATATTTTTCATGGCGATGTTTTGTAGTCTATCTTGAATTAACAAGTCTATAGCTTTTTCTCTTGATACTCCCACTTGTGTTTGTACCGCACGTATCTCAGCAGTGGTTACTGCTTCTCCTTCAACAATAAGGGCAATACCGTCTACCATTTTTGCATGAACTGTAACAGCGAGTATCATGGGTAACATAAGATGTAAAAGTGTTTTAGTCATTTGTCTTCCATTTAATAAAGTGATAAATTATAACATAAAGGTGTAAATTTAATATGAATACCTGCTATAATAAACAACTTTCGTGTAGGAGTTGTGAAAATGAAGAAAATCCTTGTTTGTTGGGTGAGTATTGGGGTGTTTCTTTTTGCCCAGATGAAAAATGAGTGTATCGTCTGTCATGCAGGCATCAAAGATATTCGTGACAAAAACTCAGGGATGATGCAAGCCATCTTGAAAAAAGCGGAAGAGGCAGGAGCTAAAGGCAATGACTGTGTCGTTTGTCATGGGGGAAACCCTGAAGCTACAGTGAAAGAGGAGGCACATAAAGATACGTTGGCGTATTTTAAAAATCATGATGGTCCTAAGGCCTACTATCCCTATCCTGCCAGCCCATGGATAAACGAGAATACGTGTGGGATGTGTCATAAAACACAAGTCTCTGCCCAGTGGAATAACCTCATGGCAACCGAACAAGGCAAGATTCACGGTGCCATGTGGGGCTTTGGAGCCAAAGAAGGGTACAAGCATACCTATACGAACTTTGGTACCAAGTCTATCCATGAACGCATAGGGACAGAAGTCTATAAAGCGTACATGAAAAAACTCCAAAAGCTAGAACCTCAAGGTATGTTAGACGAGACCAAAGAGCTACCGCCTGCACCTACAGCAGAAGAAGTCGAAAAAGACCCTAGCCTTTCTGTCTATACCTATCTTAGGCAAGAGTGTCTGCGTTGTCATACTGGAGGGAAAGGGCGTAACAGAAGAGGGGACTACCGTGGGATAGGCTGTGCCTCTTGTCATGTGCCTTATTCTAATGAAGGGCTTTATGAAGGTAAAGATAAAAGCATCCCTACCCAAGAACACGGACATATGCTCGTCCATGCCATACAGTCTTCACGTGATGTGAAAGTAGAAGTCAATGATGTCAACTACTCTGGTGTACCTGTAGAGACTTGTACCACTTGCCACAATCGTGGTAAACGTATAGGTGTGAGTTACCAAGGGCTGATGGAAACAGAATACAAAGCGACTTTTGATGCACAGGGTAATGGGCAACCCAAACTGCATACCAAACGCTACTTGCACCTTACAGAAGACATACATTATTCCAAGGGCATGCTTTGCCAAGACTGTCATACTTCAAACGATATGCATGGAGATGGTTTTGCAAGAGGGGCAAACTTGGGTGCGGTAGAGATAGAGTGCCAAGACTGTCACGGAACGACCAAAAAGTACCCATGGGAGTTACCATTAGGGTACTCAGATGAATTTGCTACCACACCTAAAACAGGCAAAGCCAGAGGTACGACCAAGACATTGGCTGACTACCTTAAACAAGGTGCGATTCCTAAAGACAAAGACGATGGTTTCTTACTTTCTGCACGGGGCAATCCACTCACTAAAGCAGTGCGAAAAGGCAACAAGGTCATCATGCACCTTGCATCAGGAAAAGACATTGAACTCAAACCACTAAAACTTCTCAAAGAAGAGAAGAAAATCTCCAAAGAGGGGATGGTGGCGATGGATCAGATAGATGCGCATACTGAAAAGCTAGAGTGTTACACCTGTCATGCCACATGGGCACCGCAATGTTATGGCTGTCATGTGAAGGTGGACTACTCAGGTGGAAAACAAAACCCTGACTTTTTGGCTGCATCAAAACATCATGTGAATGGGAAAACAGGTGAGGTAGATACCCTCAAAGACTTTTTAGTAGATGGTAAGGTCACAGAGACACGAAGTTATTTACGCTGGGAAGACCCTGCACTTTCTCAAAATGGAGAAGGGCGTATCTCACCTACTATTCCAGGCTGTCAAGTGACTTTGACGGTCATTGGTAAAGATGGCAATGCTTTGTTACAAAATCATATATGGAAACTAAAAGGGGTAGAAAACAATGGCACGGTTAAAGCAGACAAAGAGGGTGTAAACTCCATCGTTATGTCAGCGGTACAGCCGCATACAGTAAGCAAAAAGTCACGTACCTGTGAGAGCTGTCACACAAGCCTGAAAGCACAGGGCAAAGGCATTAATGGTGGAAAGTATTTTGCAGACCAAAGCAAAACCACCATCGTTGACCTGATGGCTGCAAACAAAAAATTGCTTGTTAAACAAGCAGACGAACAAATCCCTGCCATACCAAACCTCAAACACGACTACTCGGTGATGATAGACGAAAATGGCACACAGGTACAAACTGTAGGAAATCACTGGAGACTCTCGCAAGCACTGGACAAAAAAACACTGGACAAACTAGACAGACAAGGGGCTTGTTTGGCGTGTCATCAAGAACTGCCTAGTAAAGACTTAGCTGTATCACTTATGGTACATACTGCTAAGTACGCAGGCGTACATATAGATAATGAGATGCATAAAACTATTGTCCACAAAAGTATCTTACTTTCAGCTTGGGTACAGGTGTTAGGCGGACTGTTACTCGGTGGTGGGCTTGTGTATTGGTACATGAGACGGCGTAAGCAGATGCGATGTAAAGATGAAAATTCGTAGGTGTGACCATGTCACACGACAAGACAAAGCTTGCAAAGATTACAGAAAGTACGATACAATTAATCAGAGGGTTCAATTTGATAATTTATAGGAGAAAACAATGACAATCACAAAACGTGTAACATTTATAGCCAAAGATGATGAGAAAAGCATAGCAAAAATGAAAGAACTCCTCTCAGCGATGGTAGTACCAAGCAAGGCAGAAAAAGGGGTGATTTTTTATGAAATATTTCAGTATGCAGACAACCCTAGAAAGTTTATGGCGTATGAGTCTTGGGAAGATGAAGTGGCACTTGATGGACATAAAGCTTCAGCTCACTATGCAGTGTATAAGTCAAGTTACGAGCCATACTGTGAACACAAATATACTGACAACCTAGAAGTGTTGGGCTAGCATGCAAAACTTTTGGGATGAGAGCAAAGCCTCAGCGTGTAAAACAGACCTAGAGATGCGTGTTTATACCTCTAACCTTTTAGGCCAGAGTGACGAACTGGTGCTTCATGGTGGGGGCAATACCTCTGTGAAGTCTATGGTAGATGGTGAAGAGATACTTTATGTCAAAGGCTCTGGTTGGGACTTGGTAAGCATTAAGGCTGAAGGCTTTGCTCCTGTAAAGATGGCAACGCTGTTAGAGATGGCAAAGCTAGAAAGCCTAAGCGATACCGAGATGGTATCAGGTCAAAAAGCAGCGATGATAGACCCCTCTGCTCCCAACCCTTCGGTAGAAGCCATACTCCATGCACTCATACCTTTTAAAGTGGTTGACCATACCCATGCAGATGCCGTAGTGACCATCTCTAACTCGGTCAACGGCAAAGCACATATAGAAAAACTCTACCCTAACTTTCTTATAGTGCCTTACGTGATGCCAGGATTTGTTTTGGCACAAAAGATTTATGAGATGACCAAAGAGGGTTTTGACTGGGATGCTTGTGAGGGGATTATTTTACATAATCATGGCATTTTTACTTTTGATGATGATGCGAAAAAATCGTATGACAAGATGATAGAGGCTGTTACCAAAGCAGAAGATTTTTTATCTGAGAATGCTGAGGTGACGTTGGGTGACATCGAACCTACGACATTTGAATTGGATGATTTGAAGATAGACAAGTTTATGCATGTCAACCAAACACCTTTGGCAGTACATTATGCTTCACAAGAGAACTTGCGTGCTAAAGTGACACGTGGGGTATTGACTCCTGAGCATATCATCCGTACCAAACGTGTGCCTTTAGTAGTGGAAGATTCGGACGTAGAAGATGCATTAAAACATTTTAAAGTAGCCTATGAAGCATATTTTAACGCCTACAAAACAGATGAAATCATGCTTGATCCCAATCCTAAGTATGCCGTTGTCAAAAACTTTGGTGTAGTGACTTTTGGGAAGACACAAAAAGAAGCAGATGTGATTAACGATGTGATAGAACACACGATGATGGCAGTGTTACGCGCAGATAAACTTGGAGGATACAAAAGTATCTCTATAGCCGATAGTTTTGATATGGAGTATTGGGAACTAGAACAGGCGAAATTGAAATAAAAAAGGGCAACCACGAGGGATTGCCCCTACGATAAATCAATGTAGGAGTATCCCCTTGTGGGTACCCAATACACAAAGGGATACAATGCAATACCTCATGGCAATAGACGCAGGTACAGGTTCTGTAAGGGCAGTTATCTTTGATACCAAAGGTAATCAAATCTCGGTTGCTCAAAGGGAGTGGATACA
>JALSSQ010000322.1 GCA_026984165.1 Sulfurovum sp. | reverse complement strand
CTTACAGATATGTACCCAATTTTGGAGCTTGGAACATCTGCTAAAATGCTCTCTATCGTGCCTCTTTTAGCAGGTGGTGGATTGTATGAAACAGGTGCAGGTGGTTCTGCACCTAAGCACGTAGATCAATTCTTGGCAGAAGGTCATCTTAGATGGGATAGTCTTGGGGAGTTCTTGGCATTGGCTGAGTCACTCAGATTTATCGGACAAAAACACGCTGATGACAAATTGGCGGCATTGACAGAAGCGTTAGACAAAGCAAATGAGGGTTACCTTGACAACAATAAGGCACCATCGAGAAAAGTAGGAGAACCTGACAATAAAGCCTCTCACTTCTATGTCGCACTCTATTGGGCAGAGGCATTGGCAAATGGTTCCAATGCCCAACTGGCTCAGAAGTTTGCACCTGTTGCAAAGGCGTTGAAAGAGAATGAAGATACCATCATAAAAGAGTTACTTGCTGTAGAGGGTAAACCAATAGATATGGGTGGGTACTATCACCCAGATGATGCCAAAGCAGAAGCGGCAATGAGACCATCTGCAACTTTAAATGCTATTATTGATGCTATTTAAGTTAAAACGTTATGCTACAGAGGGACTAAATCCCAAATGGTCTAACTTCTTCATTTAGAAGTACTTCTTCGTGGTGGGTAGGAATACCCACCCTACAAAAAATAACTATTCACACTAACATAGGGTTGATGTAGCCTCTTTTGTCGCAAAGCATAATTGATAACCAAAATTATGATTTATGTTTTGCTTTGAGGTCCCCTAGAGTACTCACTTAAAGGAAAAATATGAAAAAAGGTAAAAAAGTATCGATTATCGGTGCAGGAAATGTTGGGGCAACGGTGGCATATTCGCTTGCGATGAAAGGTGTGTGTCATGAGATTGTTCTACGAGACAGAAATATTGATGTTGCACGTGGAAAAGCATTGGATATGTCACAAGCAGCCAATGCGGCACGTATGCATACCCTTGTCTCTGTAGCAGAAGATGCTTCAGATATGGCAGGTTCTGATGTAGTGGTTATCACTGCTGGAAGTCCACGTAAACCAGGCATGAGTCGAGATGACTTGTTGATGATTAATGCAGAGATTACCAAACAGGTCGTCACAGATGTCAAAGAGCATGCGCCTGATGCCATCATTATTATGGTTTCCAATCCTCTTGATGTGATGACTTATGTAGCACTCAAAGCATCAGGCTTTCCAAAAGAGAGAGTGATTGGTATGGCAGGTATCTTAGACTCTGCAAGAATGGCACACTTTATTCATGAGAAGATTGGTTATGGTGCAGGACAGATACGTGCTTCTGTTATGGGTGGACATGGTGATGATATGGTACCGCTTCCAAAGTTTTCTACAGTAGCTGGTGTACCATTGACTGATGTACTTGATGAAGAGGAGATTTTAGAAATTGTTGAACGAACCAAAGGTGGGGGTGCGGAAATCGTTGGCTATCTTAAAACAGGTTCAGCCTATTATGCTCCTGCGAAATCAACAGCCATCATGGTAGAAGCTATCTTGAAAGATACCAAACAGATTCATCCATGTGCGGTTTATCTCGATGGTCATTATGGACACAGCGATGTAGTTTCTGGTGTCCCTGTGGCACTTGGGGCAAATGGGGTTGAAAAACTTTTTGAGATGACACTAAGCGATGGTCAAAAGAGAAGATTTGCAAAAAGTGTAGAATCGGTTAAAAGTATGATTGATGTATTAAAAGAGAAAAACTTTTTTGACAAATAGTTTTATTGATAAAGGTTAGAGATGGAATATAGAATAGAAAAAGATACAATGGGAGAGATGCAGGTTCCTGCCAACAAATATTGGGCTGCGCAAACACAACGTTCGGTACAAAATTTTCAAATTGGAAATGAAAAAATGCCCTTGGAGGTTGTGTATGGATTTGCCAATCTGAAAAAAGCATGTGCACTGGTCAATCATGAACTGGGTCGCCTGGATGAAGAGAAAACTGCTGCTATTACAAAGGCATGTGATATTGTACTCTCTGGTGAGCTGGATGACAACTTTCCGCTTGTTGTGTGGCAAACAGGTTCAGGTACGCAGTCCAATATGAATATGAATGAAGTGGTTGCCAATAAAGCGACTGAAATCTTGGGTGGTGACTTCACAAAAGAGAATCTCGTACATCCCAATGATGATGTCAATAAAGGACAAAGTTCTAACGATACCTATCCCACAGGTATGCGTATCGCAGAAGTGGTAGCCGTAACGGATAACCTTATCCCTGCGCTTAAGCAACTTAAAACGACACTTGATAGCAAAGCAAAAGCATTTGCAGATATCGTAAAGATTGGTAGGACGCATTTGCAAGATGCAACACCTTTGACATTAGGTCAGGAGCTCTCTGGCTATGTAGCGATGCTTGAGACTAACTTGAAACAGATAGAAGATGCTTTGGTATATTGTAGGCAACTTGCTATTGGTGGTACTGCGGTAGGTACAGGGCTCAACTCTCATCCAGAGTTTTCTCAAAAAGTTGCAGCACAACTGAATCGTTTTATGGCAAAAGATTATGGTTTTGTCTCCCAACCCAATAAATTTCATGCACTTACAGGACATGATGCTGAAGTGGTACTTAGTGGTGCACTGAAAGCCTTGGCAGCCAATCTGATGAAGATTGCCAATGATATAAGATGGTTGGCATCAGGTCCTCGATGTGGTCTTGGAGAGATTGAGATTCCTGCCAATGAACCAGGCTCATCTATCATGCCAGGCAAGGTCAATCCTACACAAGCAGAAGCGATGACCATGGTAGCTGTACAAGTCATGGGAAATGATGCAACTGTAGGTATTGCAGCATCTCAGGGTAACTTTGAACTCAATGTATTCAAGCCTGTTATTGCCTACAATATTCTTCAATCAACAAAACTTCTTGCAGACGTGATGCGAAGTTTTGATCTAAATTGTGCAGTAGGTATTGAGCCTATCAGAGCAAAAATTGACACATTTTTGAATGATTCACTGATGCTTGTCACTGCACTCAATCCTCATATTGGGTATGAAAATGCAGCCAAAATCGCCAAAACAGCCCATGCCAATGGTACCACACTCAAAGAAGAAGCAGTAGCACTTGGACTCATGTCTGCCGATGAGTTCGATACCTATGTCAAACCTGAAGAGATGATTGCTCCAAAGGCGTAACACTTTTTATTTGCTTTCCTTTGGTGTTACTAAAGGAAGCAAGATTTTCATTATTTTAAATCAGACTATATTTCTCCTAATTACTGTGTAGATATTTAACATATTTCATAAAAACAGATAATCTCTTATAGCTTTAATCAACTCTTATTATATTTAGTCGTATAATGTATGCATTATATAAAAAGGAGTACACGTGAATATTCATGAGTATCAGGCAAAACAAATATTCCAAAAGTATGGTGTGCCTACACCTAGAGGAATTGTAGCAAATACACCGGATGAGGCGGTCAAAGCTGCACAGGAGCTTGGAGGAGAAATCTGGGTTGTAAAAGCACAAATACATGCTGGCGGAAGAGGACTTGGAGGTGGTGTTAAGCTTGCCAAATCAACTGAAGAGGTCAAACAATTAGCAGGTGAAATTTTGGGTATGACACTTGTGACACACCAGACAGGTCCAGAGGGTAAATTGGTACAAAAAGTCTATATTGAGGAGGGTGCCAATATTGCTGATGAACTCTATCTCTCTGTAGTGCTTGACAGAGCAGCGGAAATGCCTATTATTATGGCTTCGACAGAGGGAGGAATGGATATTGAAACAGTAGCGGCAGAGACACCTGAGAAAATTATCAAGGTCTCTGTAGATCCTGCTTATGGATTTCAAGGATATCATGGTCGCGAACTTGTATTTGGTTTAGGTATTACAGATAAGGCTGAGCAGAAAAAGATGATAGCCTTTGCCTCTAAACTCTATAAGCTCTATATGGAAAATGATGCAGAGATGATAGAAATCAATCCTCTTATCAAGACAGCTGAAGGTGATTTCTTGGCACTTGATGGAAAGATGGGCTTTGATGACTCTGCACTCTATAGACACCCAGAGATAGAGGAGATGAGAGATATTACAGAAGAAGACCCAGATGAGAGAGAAGCCTCCCAATATGGGCTCTCATATATTGCACTAGATGGTGAGATAGGCTGTATGGTTAATGGTGCAGGGCTTGCTATGGGTACAATGGATACGATTAATTACATGGGTGGAACACCTGCAAATTTCCTCGATGTTGGAGGAACTGCAAGTGCTGAGACAGTGGCAAAAGGTTTTGAGATTATTCTTAAAAATCCTAATGTAAAGGCTATTTTTGTAAACATCTTTGGGGGCATCGTAAGATGTGACAGGATTGCCAATGGTATTTTGGAAGCGACAAAACTGGTAGATGTAAATGTACCAGTGGTTGTGAGACTTGATGGTACCAATGCAGCACAGGCAGCAGAGATTTTAAAAAATGCAAATATAGATAACGTCATCGCAGCAAGCGACCTTGGTGATGGTGCAGCAAAAGCAGTAGCAGCAGCTAAAGGAGAGGCATAATGAGTATTTTAGTAAACAAAGAGACAAAAGTAATCGTTCAAGGTTTTACAGGTGGAGAGGGTACTTTTCATGCGGAACAGTGTATGGCATACGGAACACAAATCGTAGGGGGAGTGACACCAGGTAAAGGTGGACAGACCCATCTTGGAAAACCGGTATTTAACACAGTAAAAGAGGCAGTAGAGGCGACAGGTGCGACAGTCTCTATGGTATTTGTCCCACCTGCATTTGTAGGTGATGCAGTGATGGAAGCCGCGTCAGCAGGCATAGAGCTTGCAGTGATTATCACTGAAGGTGCACCTGTACGTGATATGCAGGCAGCCAAAGCCTGTGCAGTCAAAAATGGTATGATGACTATCGGACCAAACTGTCCAGGTATCATTACCGCGGATGAGTGTAAGATTGGTATTATGCCAGGGAATATTTTCAAAAAAGGAAATGTGGGGCTTATCTCCAAATCTGGTACATTGACCTACGAGGGTGCCAATCAGGTAGTTAATGAAGGATATGGTATTACAACAGCAGTAGGGATTGGTGGAGATCCAATTATTGGACTTTCATACAAACAACTGCTTCAAATGTTCCAAGAAGATGCAGAGACGGAAGCGATTGTGATGATTGGTGAGATTGGTGGAGATCTTGAGATTCAAGCAGCGAAATTCATCAAAGAAAATATCACCAAGCCAGTGGTTGCCTTCATTGCAGGGCAGACTGCGCCAAAGGGAAAACGTATGGGGCATGCAGGTGCCATTATCTCTGGTTCGGCAGGAACAGCAAAAGAGAAGATGGATGCCCTTGAAGCCGCAGGCGTAAAAGTAGTTGTTTCTCCAGCAGAAATCGGCAAAGCGGTCAAAGAAGTACTCTCTTAATCTTTCTGCAACACCCAAGATGTGAAGATAAATTTCACATCTTGTCTTATCTTAAGCACTATCCATAAATTATTTTTAAATCTATTTTAAAACGGAAGAGAAACCCTTTTTTTAAATCTACTTTGCTTGCGTCGTATGGTAACAACACTACTTATAATAAGTAGAATTACTTCTTATTTAGAGCTACATTATAGAAACTAAGATATCCTAATTTTAGTGAATAGTAAATATCACGTAATATTACAAAAAAAAGGGGAACCAATGTCAACACTAATGACAGCTCCAGCAAATACACCAGTATGGGTAGATAAAGCTAGATGTAAAGCATGTGACATTTGTGTGGATGCATGCCCGGCAGGTGTGCTTTCTATGCAAGCAGATCCACATTCAACACTCGGTGCAAATATTGAGATAGTTATGCCAGATGCATGTATTGGATGCAACGAGTGTGAACTTTCATGTCCTGATTTTGCTATCTATGTAGCAACAAAAAAAGAGTTTAAATTTGCAAAATTAACAGACTCAGCAAAGGCAAGACAAGAAGCAATTGCAGCAAATGGGTATAGATTACCAGAAGATTGGAAGGAGAACTAATGGCAGCAGGTAGTGATAATGTAGTCATTAAAAATGGGATGAGAGAGGTGGTAATGCCAGGTAACCACTTGGCGGCACAAGCGGCTGTAGATGTAGGGTGTAAATTTTATGGAGGCTATCCTATTACACCATCTACAGAGGTAATGGAATATATTTCTGATATTCTTCCAGAAGCAGGTGGAACTTGTATCCAAATGGAAGATGAGATTGGTGGAATTGCTGCGGCAATTGGTGCATCAATGTCTGGTGTCCGCGCGATGACAGGAACATCAGGCCCTGGTATTTCACTTAAAGCAGAAAATCTTGGACTTGCACAAATGGCAGAAGTGCCATTGGTTGTGATTAATGTTATGAGAGGAGGACCTTCAACAGGTCTTCCAACACGTGTGGCACAAGGAGATATCGCTCAAGCGAAAAATCCATCACATGGAGATTATAAATCTATCGCTCTTTGTGCAGGCACATTGTCTGAGTGTTATACTGAAACTGTCAGAGCATTTAATCTTGCAGACAGATTTATGCAGCCAGTCTTTGTTCTTCTTGATGCAACACTTGGTCTTATGCATGCAAAAGCAATCATCCCTACACTTGAAGATGTGCAAGCATCTATCGTACCAAGAAAGAAGTTTGATGGGGCACCAGAAGAGTACAAACCTTATGGTGTAGCACAAGATGAACCAGCGGTACTTAACCCAATGTTTCAAGGGTACAGATATCACTTTACAGGACTTCACCATGATGCAAACGGATTCCCTACAGAAGAGATAGAGACTTGTAGAAAACTCATAGACAGACTCTTTAGAAAAGTTG
>JALSSQ010000321.1 GCA_026984165.1 Sulfurovum sp. | reverse complement strand
CGCGGTTTTATGCGTAATCTGACTGCAGGTGAAATCGTCGAGCAGGTACGTCTCATCAAAAAAGACAATAACATCGCTGCCAACCGCCGTGTCAACTTGGTCTATATGGGTATGGGTGAACCCCTTGACAACTTAAAAGAGGTAGCCAAATCGGTTAAAATATTTGCAGATGAAGAGGGGATGGCCATTGGGACACATAGACAAACTATTTCAACTTCAGGTTTAAGTGCTAAAATAGAAAGACTTGGGAAAATGGAGCTAGGTATCAACCTTGCTATCTCTCTTCATGCAGTTGATGATGCACTTAGACAAACGTTGATGCCTATTAATAAAGCGTACAACATTGCATCTATCATCACTGCGGTGAAAAACTTTCCTGTCAACGATAGAAAGAGAGTGATGTTTGAGTACCTTGTCATCAAAGATGTCAATGATGATATCTCTGCTGCGAAGAAGTTACTTTCATTGTTGGATGGGATTAAAGCCAAGGTGAATCTGATCTATTTTAATCCATATGGAGGAACAGAATTTAAGCGCCCTAGTGAAGCAGATATGCAACAGTTTCAAGCCTATTTAACCTCACATGGTTTGCACTGTACGATACGTGAGTCTAAGGGCCTAGATATATCAGCTGCTTGTGGGCAGTTGAGAGAACAAGAAGCTGTAAGCTCTGAGTCGTAAGACGAAGCTTTTAGGAGAGATCATTTAGTGATTTCCTGCATCAGCCTGTTGGGCAAGAAGTGAGATGAATTAAAGACGAGCTTTGCTTGGCTTTAAGAAGAAAATTTATAAGAGGAGAAGTGTAATGAGTAATGTAGATGTGTCTTTGTTGAGTTTGATAGTTGTGGTTGCTGTGGTTGGTATGGTTTGGCTTATCAAAGAGATGAGGGCATAATATTGATTTGATTGTTTCACGTGAAACCCGTTAAGTAAACGACAACTGCTTGTCGTTTATAGGGTTGATGAAATCTCGCAACGAAGTGAGGACAAACCGAAGTGGTCGGAACGTAGTGGAGCCACATAGGCTGGTGAAACTTTATTTGAACGACAGGGGTTTATCGTTCTCTCTTTTCTTTCTTCTATGGTGTTTTAATTTCCTTGTTGCTTAATTGTGGCGTTGATGTTCTCTTCATTTTTTTAGAAAAAACGAAGCAAAAAAGCGTTGTGGCTCTCGAATCGCTATCGCTTTCAAGGGCGTTCGCCACAACAAAGATTTATAATATATCGAGGCTATCGCCGACTTTAAAAATTCATTTTATTTACTAATTTCTACAAGCCAAAGAAAAATTTAAAATACAAGTAAAGTTAGAGATTGGCGATAGCCCATTCATTAATAAATAACCTTGTTGCTGTGAACGACCTAAGTACCCCACTTACGCTTTAGCGACGGAGGGTATCGTCATTTAGTGACAGAAAAGCAACGCGATTCGAGAACAGCGACGACTTTTGCTTCACCCCAAGGGCATTTCCGATGGGCACTTTTCTAGAAAAGTCAGGAGAATAACAACGCCACGGTTTGTACTGAGAGGAAGTGAAAATAAACAAAATAAAATTCAAAACAATTTCAAAAAATAAAACCATTATCTCCCATTAAAAACCCTAAACTCCTTAGCAGTTATCAAAGATTTTTGCGACACAAAATCCACCTTACTCTCAAGATAAAACCGACTCCCATAGCTAAATTCAAGACTCTGCGCATGCAACATCAAACGTGGTGCACCATGTTGAATAAGTCTCTCTTCATCACTTTGGCGCATGTCTAGGTAGGCATCACTTGCAGCATAGTTGGCACCATAAATAGGGTCACCCAAGATAGGATGTTTCACGTGAAACAAATGGATACGTATCTGATGCAGTCTGCCTGTATGAGGGTAGCAGGCTACCAAAGATGCATCAAGTTTTTCATCATATACCAAAGGCACAAAGTCTGTGTGAGATGCTTTGCCATCTTTGGAGATAAAGACTTTATGTTTGGTCTCTTCATAGCCATTTTTGTTGACTTTGATAGGCGCTTTACAGCTAAAGGCTTTTGTTACTTTACCATCTACCCAAGCCAAATATGACTTTTTGACAGTACGATTTTCAAAAGCATTTTTGAGATAATGCTCCGCTTTTTTATGTTTGGAAGCAAGCAAGAGTCCAGAGGTTTCCATATCTATTCTGTGGGTGGCATTGGCATTGTCTCCGGCAATTTCACGCACTTCATCGAGCATAGAGTAGGGTGTGGACATAGTATTAGGATGCACTAATACACCAGAGGGCTTTTCAAATATCATAAAATCATTGTTTTGAAACAGGGGGCGGACACCTTTGCCTTTGGGACGAAAAAAAACCATCTCTATGTCACCTGCTATTTTGGCACCTGTATGTGTCATGGACTCACCATTTATGATGAGTCGTCCTTTGGCAATGTGTCTTTGTGCTTGACCTTGGGTGTAGTGAAGGGTACGCATGACATAAAGAAAAGCAATCGTCTCTTCTTCAATGGTGAATTTCTCTTTAACAAATGGCATCTGTGCTAACCCTTATATAACTGATTTTAGGGTAAAATTCTAGCATAAAAAATAGGTGCCCTTAATGATATGTCACAAAGTGATGTATCGTTAGTGCCTGACTCCCAAAGGATTGAGAAGATGGTTGAAAGATATGCAAGAGAAGAGATGGCGCAACACTGGACACAGTATGCAAGATATGCAGCGTGGCTAGAGGTAGAAAAAGCAGCGGTGAAAGCATGGGCAAAACTTGGAAAAGTGCCTCAAGAAGATGCAGACAAGATTGTAAAAAATGCCACATTTTCTGTAGAACGTATTGAAGAGATAGAGGCGATTACCAAGCATGACCTTATTGCATTTAATACCTCTGTAAGTGAAAGCCTTGGGGAAGAGTCAAGATGGTTTCACTATGGTATGACCTCTTCAGACGCGGTGGATACAGGAGTGGCTTTGCAGATGAAAGCGTCACTTGAAATCATCATCGCAGATGTCAAAATGCTCATGGAGTCCATTAAAAAGAGAGCTTTTGAGCACAAAATGACACTGATGGTAGGACGTTCTCATGGTATCCATGGAGAGCCTATTACTTTTGGTCTTACGCTGGCTGTGTGGTATGATGAAATGGCACGTCACTTGACAAACCTGGAGCAGACGATGGAGGTTATCGCGGTAGGGCAGATTTCAGGCGCTATGGGGAACTTCGCACATGCACCACTGGAGTTAGAAGAGTATGCGATGCAAGAGCTAGGGCTTAAACCTGAACCCTGTTCTAACCAAGTGGTACAAAGAGACAGATATGCTAGACTTGCCACAGCCTTGGCAGTGATGGCATCGTCCATAGAAAAGTTTGCAGTACAGATAAGACACCTACAAAGAACTGAGGTCTATGAAGCAGAAGAGTATTTTGCCAAAGGGCAAAAAGGATCTTCAGCCATGCCACACAAAAGAAACCCAATCCTTACAGAAAACATCACAGGGCTTGCACGTATGATTCGAGCCTATGCCAACCCAGCGATGGAAAATGTAGCCTTGTGGCATGAGAGAGACATTTCTCACTCCTCTACAGAGCGTTTCTGGTTGCCAGATGCATTTATTACTACAGACTTTATGATGCATAGAATGAACTCGGTCATTGCCAACTTGACCGTCATGCCGGAGAATATGATGAAAAACCTAAACCTTACAGGGGGACTTGTCTTTTCGCAGCGTGTGCTTCTTGAACTTCCTCTTGCCGGCGTGAGTCGTGAAGATGCTTACCGTATCGTACAGCGTAATGCCATGAAAGTATGGGAAGAGATACAACAGGGCAGACCGACTACCAATGAGAAGGGCGAGTCTTTGTATCTTCAATACCTGCTTGCAGATGAAGAGTTGAGAGAGTCTTTGAGTGAAGAGCAGATTAGAGAGTGTTTTAATTTTGAGTATTATACAAAGAATGTAAATAAAATATTTGCGCGTGTATTTAAATAGGTTTATTGCACAGCATTTATGTAGGAGTTTGCTCAGTCACTTACTGTGACCCTAAACACCATCGAAACAACCCACATAACTACTGCACACTAAACCTATTTTGTTGTATGTATGATGTCTCTTTTTTACCTATGATTTTTCATTCAAAAACATTATATTCCCTTGAACTTCCCACCCACTCAGTCTTTCCATAGCTATCACAAAAACTTATAAATAAGATGTTTAAAAATGATGCAATATTTCAAAAAAAGCCAAGGTAAATTTGAGTAAAATCGGATTAATTAACTAGCCTCAAAAGAGAGATACTTTTGAGTAAAGGACAGGGAAAATGATAAGAGTTGTCAAACGAAATGGAAGAGTAGAGACTTTAGATGTCGGCAAGATACAGAAATATACAGCAGCTGCAGTAGAGGGTCTTGAACGCGTCAGCCAAAGTGAACTTGAAGTCGATGCAAAACTACAGTTTCGTGATATGATTACATCTGAAGAGATACAAACCACACTGATCAAGACAGCGGTTGACAAGATAGACATTGACAGACCGGACTGGACTTTTGTTGCTGCAAGACTTTTTCTTTATGATATCTACCATAAAGTAACAGGATTTACAGGTTATAACCATTTGCGTGACTACTTTGAACGTGGAGAGAAAGAGGGGCGTATCGTACTTGGTCTCAAAGAGAAGTATGACCTTGATGATTTGAATGATTACATTAAACCAGAGCGTGATTTGCAGTTTACCTATCTTGGTATTAGAACACTCTATGATCGTTACTTGCTTAAAGACCGTAATGGTATCCCTATAGAGCTCCCACAACAGCTCTTTATGGGTGTGGCAATGTTTTTGGCACAAAATGAGTTTGACTGTCAAACATGGGCGAAAAAGTTTTATGACATCTTGTCAAAATTTGAAGTGATGGCGGCAACCCCTACCTTGTCAAATGCACGTACTCCTAGACACCAGCTCAGCTCTTGTTATATCGGGTCAACCCCTGACAACATTGAAGGTATCTTTGATGCGTATAAAGAGATGGCACTACTGTCTAAGTTTGGTGGTGGTATTGGTTGGGACTGGTCACTGGTGCGTGGTATGGGTTCATTTATCGATGGGCATAAACATGCAGCAGGAGGGATTGTTCCTTTCCTTAAAATTGCCAATGATGTAGCCATCGCGGTTGACCAACTAGGAACACGTAAAGGTGCGATAGCAGTTTATGTGGAGCCTTGGCATGTTGACATAAGAGATTTTCTTGATTTAAAGAAAAACTCTGGAGAAGAGCGTCGTAGAGCACATGACCTTTTCCCTGCTATTTGGTTAAACGACCTCTTTATGCAAAGGGTAGAAGCAGATGAGATGTGGACACTCTTTGACCCTTATGAAGTGACAGAGTTGACAACACTCTATGGTGAAGCGTTTGAGAAACGCTATATAGAGCTTGAAAATTCTGATGATGAGATTACGCGTGAACGCGTATCGGCAAAAAATCTCTGGAAAGAGATGTTGCGTTCATACTTTGAAACAGGTAATCCATTCCTTACTTTTAAAGACACAGCCAATAGAGCCAACCCTAACAAACATGCAGGTGTCATCCGCTCAACAAACCTCTGTACAGAGATTTTTCAAAATACCGCACCAAACCATTATAGAACACGTTTTACTTTTGCAGATGGCAGCACAGCATCTTATGAAGAGAACGAGATGCTCACTGTCGATAATGGTACAACCAAGCCGGCCAAAAAGGTCACAGCACTTGACAGTCTCAATGGCAAACAGATTTGGATAGTTGACAAGGAGAAAACAGACGGAGACACAGCAGTCTGTAACCTCGCATCTGTCAACCTCTCTAAAGTCAATACCCAAGAAGATTTGGAGCGTGTTGTACCTATCGCTACACGTATGCTTGACAACGTGATAGACCTAAACTTCTACCCCCTAGCCAAGGTGAAAAAGACCAACGAAAAGTCACGCTCTATCGGTTTGGGTGTCATGGGTGAAGCGCAGATGCTTGCTGAAGCTGGCATAGAGTGGGGGAGTCATGAACATTTTATGAAAATAGATGAGGTGATGGAGTCTTTCTCTTACTATATTATTCGTGAATCTAGCAATCTTGCTTTGGAGAAAGGATCTTACCCTAATTTTGAGGGTTCTGACTGGTCAAAAGGCATCTTCCCTATTGACAAGGCAAATGAGAATGCCTGTAAACTGGTTGACAGAGGAGGACTCTTTGGATACACCCATGACTGGCAAGCACTCAGAGAAAAAGTAAAGACAGATGGTATGCGTAACGGTTACTTGATGGCCATCGCTCCTACATCTTCCATCTCTATCTTGACAGGAACGACACAAGCCATAGAGCCTGTCTATAAACGTAAATGGTTTGAAGAGAACCTCTCTGGGCTCATCCCTGTCGTAGCACCAAAGCTCTCTGCTGACACATGGCAGTACTACACCCCAGCGTACGACCTTGACCAAAATGTGCTCATTAAAGCTGGAGCCATTCGTCAGAAGTGGCTAGACCAAGGACAGTCACTCAACATCTTCATCACGCTTGATAAAGCAAGCGGTAAGTACCTCAATGAAATTTATATGAATGCTTGGAAGTTTGGATTGAAGAGTACGTATTATCTTAGAAGTCAGTCGCCTGAAACTTCAAATGATATTGAGGATAGAAGTCAGGAATGTGTTGGGTGTCAGTAGCATTTTATTTCACCGCATCTTTCACCAAACGGCTTCGTTCCGTTCGGTCACTTACTACCAGTAAGCTCCCTCTCTACACTCACGCCGTTTGATAAAATCTACAGTAAACTAAAAGGCTACTAGTTTTGTATGATAATTTTGAATTTGGCGATAGCCTCGCTATATTAAAAAGAACTGTCACTCCGAACGAC
>JALSSQ010000320.1 GCA_026984165.1 Sulfurovum sp. | reverse complement strand
ACCTAACTCTTTTAGGGTCATGGTGTTCTCCTTTTGTTTTGTTAGGAGTATTATAGAGGGTTTTTTGGTCGTATTATGTCCGAAATAATTTATATATTTATTTTCGTAGGTGCGACCATGTCGCACATCAAATCTTAGGTTGTATGCATAGAGAATTGTGATTGTTATTGTAGATTAAATACCCTCTGGTCGTGTGACATGGTCACACCTACGGTATTATTTTGTTAAAAGTATGGTACAATATTTTAATGACGTATTTTGTCCGATGTAATAATACTAAGCTAAAATTGATAGTGAAGGTGTAACTTGAATAAAAAAATATGGAAACGATTTGAAGAACTAGAAAATACAATTAAATCTATAGAAACTACAAAAAAGATTGTACATGAACGAACCATAAGAGCCCATATGTTCGATACACATGAAACGGAAGAAATTTCCCGTATTGACTCTAGTGAAATTATTACATGGTGTATCCAAGTCAAAGATTTATTAAAAAAAATTGTAAATACTGATTCGATATATTACAAAGAATTTTATGATATTACTGCTTCTATAAATAGCAATGAAAAGTTTGATACTTTTTTGATAATAAAATCCATTTTTCTTACATTTAAAAATGATTATGAAAAAGGCTACTTATCATCAATAAAAACCCTCATACAAGCAGAAGTTTTTGAAACACAATTAGAGCAAGCTCAAGAACTTTTAAATAGTGGTTACAAATTAGCCTCAGCAGTCATAGCGGGAGTAGTTTTAGAAACAGGTATTCGCGAAATTTGTACACAAGAAGAAATAGCACACGGGAAACTTGACAAAATGAATGCTGACCTAGCGAAGAAAGGTATATATAACAAACTAGAACAAAAACGTATCACTGCATTAGCAGACATAAGAAACTCAGCAGCTCATGGCAAAGAGTCTGAATTTACAAAAGAAGATGTACAAAAGATGATTCGAGACATAAAAGATTTTCTAGCTAAACATCTTGATAATATTTGACATGCAAAAACTACTACTCTTCCTCCAAAAACTAGAACTTCATAAAATCCACTACACCATAGAACACAACAGGGATGAGTACATCATGGTGCTTATCACCATACTAGGTGAACGTTGGGAGGTTGAGTTTGATGCAGAGGGTAATATAGAGATAGAAATATTTAAAAATTCTACAGGTGTCTACTCCGATGAACGCATACTCGATAGACTCTTTGCAAGTGATGTCTTATGAGCCAAAAATCCAGCCTATACCGCACCATTGAAATCCTAAAACACCTCAACGAGGGCAAAAAACTCTGTGTTACTCGACTTGCAGAAGAGTATGAGGTCAGTGACAGAACCATACGGCGTGACTTTGAGCTGATACGTGAACGCTTTGGGGACTTTATGTCCAAAGAGGGAGAGTGTTATAGGGCGTATAAAAAAGTGCTGTTAGACGATGTACTTCACGCTACAGACCTCATGACCTTAGCAAACATCGTCAGCCTCTTTGGGGTGACACAAAAGCAGAGCCTCATCAGTGACAAGACCCAGGCACTGGTAGATAAATCGATGTTGGTTTACGAGTTTAAGTCACGCCCCTTTGAGAGTATGCAAAACTATGAAGTCATCAAAAAATTAGAACATGCCATCAAATTTCATAAAGAGATAAAAATACGCTATAAAAGTGAAAGATCCCTCTCGCACGCCAACTTCAAACCCTACAAAATCCTTTTTCTTAACGAAAACTTTTACATGGTAGGCGAAAACAGCTCCAAAAACAACTTCGAGTTTAGACGCATAGCCATGATAGAGGAAGTGGAGTATAAAAACAAAACCTTCATACCCCACAGCGACATCCGCAGTTTTATCGCCAACATTCAAACCCCATGGGCAGTCTTTGGGAATGATGAGATGTTGGTACGTTTAAGGGTTTCAAAAAAAGTAAGACGCTTCTTTTTGTTTAAAAAATACTTACCTAGCCAAGAAGTGGTACATACCTTTGACAACGGAGACATAGAAGTACACTACACTGTCACAAGCCTACATGAGTTAGAAGAGCTTGTCATCAAGTGGCTACCTCAAATCAGTATCATCGCACCACAAGGCTTTAAAAAGATGCTCAAACGCACACTTAGAAAAAAATTAGAAGCCCTGTAGGTGCGACCATGTCGCACATCAAATCTCGGCTTGGCAGTGTGGGGAATTGTGATTGTATTTGTTGTTCAGATGCACTCTTAGCGTGTGACATGATCACACCTACATGATTAGGAATGTAGAGTTACAATCCTTTTATCCGCCCCTGTTATCACAGAAGTATCTTTACCCTCATAGTCGATATTTGCAAGCAAATAACGCACGGCATTGAGCCTTGCACGCTTTTTATCGTTGGCATCTAGTTCGCACCATGGGGCATGGGGTGTGCCTGAGATGTTAAACATTTTGTCTCTTAGTACTTCATACTCATGGTATTTTGCCATGGACTTGTAGTCAAGTTCTGAGAGTTTCCAACTTTTAAGAGGGTTGGTTTCACGGTCTTTTATACGGTTTTGTTGTGTCTCTTTGCTTATGTTTAGATAGAACTTGAAAAAGAGTATGCCATCATCTACAAGCATCTCTTCTACACCATTGACTTGTCTGTAAAAATGTTCGTGCTGTGCTTGTGTACAGAAACCAAATACCTGCTCTATGCCTGCTCTGTTGTACCAGCTTCTGTCAAAAAAGACTATCTCGCCGGCATTGGGGATCTGCTTGAGATGGCGTTGAAAATACCACTGTCCAAGCTCTTTGGAGTTGGGCTTGGGTAAAGCAACAGAGCGTGCTTCTCTTGGGTTTAGATATGCATTAAATTCTTTAATTGTTGAGCTTTTTCCTGCGGTGTCCATCCCTTCAAAAATGACAAGTAGTCGCTTTTCATTGTCAATCACCCATTTTTGAAGTTTGACCAACTCATGTTGAAGTTTGAAGGACTCCTTTTCATAAAAGTCTCGTTTAATATTGCCATTTTTTTTAAATACTTTAGAAGGCTTTTTTTTATATTCTGCCAAATTTTCTGTGTAAACAATTTTTTGCATTACATTTTACCTTGAGTCTCTTTTTTCTCTTTCATTGACTGAGCAAAACGTTCTTCATTTTCAAGTTTCATAAGTAAGCGTGCATTGGTTGTTCGATATTTAGTATTTTCTTCAAGCGTTGCATCAAAACGCTCTTTTAGATTTTCATGTTCTTTTAGCAATGCTTCATATATGCCTTCTTTGGCTTCCAGTTTTGCTTTGACTTGACTCAGTTCTTTTTCATTTTCATTAAATTTATTTTGCAAATCAAGATAAGACTCATTCGCTGTTTTTAGTGTACTTTTTGTCTCTTCAAATTGTGCAAGTTCTTGCTGACTTTTGGCATCTTTTATCTTGTATTCTTGAAGCTCTTTTTCTATTTTAGTGATATGTGCGGTCTTCTCTTTGAGATCAAATAAAAGATTTTTAAATCTATCTTTATATACTTTTACACGCATTGCAGAAACTACAACCACTAAAACAATTACAAGCATCACAGCTATAGCTATACCACCTATAAGCATCAATGTTGAGTCATTTTGAATGGCTGAAAGTATCTCTTTCATATTATCCTCTTATTATATCATAGTCTTTAGGTACTTTGCAGGTTATGTTTTTTTTACTCAGATTGCCCTTGCCATATTTTACTTTTTTAAAAACTATTTGCACTTTATTGTCCAACTCATCAAAATAGGCAATACTCTGTACTCTTTGTTTTGCATCTACTTGTATAGTATAATTAATATTTTCATATTTTGCTGTAAAAATATTTTTTTTATACACTTTGGCTCTCTTTACAATCTTTGTAAAATCAAAACCTTGATGAACACGATAATTTGACACTTGCTCCAAATCATGGTCCACCACAGTTAATTCACTTCCATTGGTACAGACTTCTTTTTTGGTAGGTTCAATATACTCCCATTTTAACAGTTTCTTGTTTGAAAAATGTACTTTTCCCCTATAATTAATTACTTTTTTTTTCGGGTTTGTTATCTTTTGGATAAAATCTGCTTGAAAATTTTCTGGAAGCATTATAGATGCTGCATGCACATATAACCCTAATGCTAAAATCAATATTATCTTTATCATTATCTTTTCCTTCTTAGATAAAAATATACCAAAATCTCACTTGGCATGGGGTTAGTATGACTGAAAATTGTGGAATGTTGGTGAAGCATCCCTACAAAACAATTCCCTAACGGAATATTAATCACTATTTAGATAAAATTATCACCATTATAATATTAGGTGTAACCAACATGATAAAAAGTCTCCTGAAAATCTTTGGCACGCAAAATGACAAAATTGTTAAACGCTATCTCAAAAAAGTCCGTCTAGTCAATGCACTTGAAAAACAATATGAAACAATGAATGATGATGCACTCAAAGCTGCATTTGAAGCACTAAAATCTTCTGTCAGAAATGGAGAAAAATCCCTAGAGGATGTTCTGTATGACTCTTTTGCTATTACACGTGAAGCATCGAAACGTACTTTGGGTATGAGACATTATGATGTACAGATGATTGGGGGTATGGTACTCAACGATGGTAACATCGCAGAGATGAAAACAGGAGAGGGAAAGACACTTGTTGCCACCCTCGCTGTAGCACTCAATGCAATGCATGGCAAAGGGGTGCATGTCGTCACTGTAAACGACTATCTTGCCAGTAGAGACAGTGCAGAAATGGCACCTTTGTATGAATTTTTAGGATACTCGGTAGGATGCATTACTGCAGATATTCATGATGATATGGACAGAAAAGCACAATATGATGCAGATATTACCTATGGTACCAATAACGAATATGGTTTTGACTACCTTCGTGACAACATGAAAGTACGTGCCGAAGAAAAGGTACAACGTGAACATCATTATGCTATTGTTGATGAAGTTGATTCTATCTTAATAGACGAAGCTAGAACACCACTGATTATCTCTGGACCTACACAACGAGACCATAACCACTATGCAAAAGCAGATGCCATAGCCAAACAGATGCAGCGTGGAGAGAAAATAGAAGTCAAAGCAGGCGAAGATGAAAAAACCACAGGTGATTTCATCGTCGATGAAAAGAACAGAACTATTATCATGACAGAACAAGGACTGCAAAAAGCACAAGACCTCTTTGAAGTTGAAAACCTCTACAGCTTGGAAAATGCTGCACTTTCTCACCACCTAGATCAAGCCCTCAAAGCACACTATATCTTTGAAAAAGATGTCGATTATGTCGTACAAAACAATGAAATCATCATTGTTGATGAATTTACAGGACGTTTAAGTGAAGGGCGTAGATACTCAGAAGGATTACACCAGGCCTTGGAAGCCAAAGAGGGTGTAGAGATACAAGAAGAGTCTCAAACCTTAGCTGAAATTACCTACCAAAACTACTTTAGACTGTACGAAAAGCTTGCAGGGATGACAGGAACAGCACAAACAGAAGCGACTGAATTTTCACAAATCTATAACTTGGATGTTATCTCTATTCCAACCAATCTTCCAATCGCAAGGATTGATAAAAATGACCTTATCTATAACACAGAGCGTGAAAAACTAGATGCAGTGGTCAAACGTGTGAAAGAACTTCATGCTAAGGGTCAGCCTGTACTTATAGGTACCGCGTCTATCGAAAAATCTGAAATGATTGATGCCAGACTCAAAGCAGAAAAAATACCACACAATATGCTCAATGCCAAAAACCACGCACAAGAAGCAGAGATTATTATGAATGCAGGGCAAAAAGGTGCAGTCACCGTAGCTACCAATATGGCTGGACGTGGAGTGGACATCAAGATAGATGATGAGGTAAGAGCACTTGGTGGTCTGATGATACTTGGTACAGAGCGTCATGAAAGCAGACGTATAGACAACCAACTGCGCGGACGTTCTGGTCGTCAAGGTGACCCAGGTGAATCCCAGTTTTTCCTAAGCCTAGATGATAACCTTCTACGTATCTTTGGTGGTGAGAAGATTAGAAACATCATGAATAAACTAGGTGTGGAAGATGGAGAGTACATAGACTCCAAAATCGTCACACGTTCTGTAGAAAAAGCACAGAAAAAAGTAGAAAACCAACACTATGAGTCTCGTAAACATATCTTAGAGTATGATGATGTAGCAAACCACCAGCGTAAAGCTATTTATGCCTTTAGAAATCAGTTGCTTGACCCTGAGTTTGACATCGGTGCGAAGATTAAAGAGAACCGTGAAGAGTACATCGCTCATCTACTAGCTGAAGCTGAAATCTTTGAAGGTATGCCAACAGAAGACTATGATGTTGAAAAACTTGCAGCACTCATCAAAGAAGAGTTGCACATAGAGGTAAATGCTGAAGAATTTAAAGGCAAAGAAGTAGAAGAGCTGACAAGCATGATACGTGATATGATGGAAAAGCTCTACGAAGCCAAAATGGAGCCTATTGACCCAGAACAACGCAAAGAGATAGAGCGTATCTTGTACCTTCAAGTGCTTGATCCGCAGTGGAGAGACCACCTTTATGAGATGGATGTGCTCAAGACCGGTATCGGACTGCGCGGATACAACCAAAAAGACCCACTCACTGAGTATAAACAAGACAGCTACCGTCTCTTTACCGATCTTGTACAGCGTATCAAATACGAAGCGGTCAAAACACTCCATCTGGTACAGTTTGACTTTAGCTCTCCTGAAGAGGAGGAAGCAGCTATAGAGCAGATACGAGAGGAGCTTGAGAGTGAAGTGGCCGATGCAACCCCCAATCAATCTCTCGAAGAGGGTGGTATGGCTGAAGAGTCTAAAAAACGTAAGCCAATAACTGCAGAAAAAAAAACCAAAAAGAAATGAACCATGT
>JALSSQ010000319.1 GCA_026984165.1 Sulfurovum sp. | reverse complement strand
ATGCCCAATCTCTGCTTTTATCAATGCATCATCAGGCACCGCTTGCCCAAAATGCTCAAAAGCCACAGCAAAACTCTCCAATATGGCTTCGGTAGAGTCAATCAGTGTACCATCAAGATCAAAAAGAATAATCACGCTTTATCTCTCCTTGCTTCCTGGATCTGGGTTGAACATCCATATCGTCACAATAGGTACAACAAACCCTACACCAATCACAATCCACAGCAACATACCCAAATCATCATAATTGGCCGGCGTGACAACGACACCTTTTTCTTTTATCTCTCTGGTGAGTACAAAAATTTTATTGAGATACTTGCTCAAAAGTCCCGAGGCACTTAGTGCAATATTCATCAAAGATGCCATCAGTGCAAACCATGTACCCTTTTTCCCTTCGGGGGCATAGATGGCTACCAAAGTAAGCATCAGTACCCCTGCAATATAATCAAAAGGAGAAGCTAATGCTGTATCTACCAAGGCAACCGTACGTGCATCAATTCCCAGATATGTATGAAGATGATAATACATAGCCAATATCGGCAAAGAGAGAATTGTACTGATAACTGTCAGAAAAATAAGCACTTTTCCAATGGACTTATCGACAATAAATTTGGCAGATACCCACATCCCCGCAAGCGCAATCCCTCCCCCTATCATAGAGAGTTTGGCAAAAAATGATTCATCAAAACCCAAAACATCTATCTCCCACCACTGCAGGGCAGGACCCACTGAAGGCATAGCACGATAGACAAATATCACTATCATCGCCATTTTAATATGTTTAATCGTCTTGGCATCCAAATCCTGTATGAGTGTATTAAGCAAATAGAGCACAACTCCGAGTGAAACCGCAAAAACAATCTCCTGAGAGTAGGGTACATCATTGTAACCAATCACTATCACAAACAGAGCAAAGAGCATGCCTCCAAAGAGTACTTGTTTGTTCAGCGGTGTGGGTGCAACGGGATTTAACTTTACTACCAACACACCAGCGATAGAGAGCAGAGGGATAAACAAAGAGAGCTTAAAGACAGTCTCATAATCATAGATATCTGCCAACTCTCCTCCAAGCCATCCCATCACAAAAATAGCAAGCCCCAAAGAGAGCCGTGAAAGCACCTGAATAGTCGCAAGCTCTTTTTTAATCTCCTCTTCAGACTGGCTGCTATCGACCACCTCTGTCGTCATGGTATCTGCTACCACATCCTGCATCACAAAACCTACGACACCCACTACAGAGGCAAAAATATAAACACTCTCCTTACTATAGCCAGCTATCCACGTATGCTCCCCTACAATACCTATAAGCAGTATGGTACTAAGCGCGATAAGTATCGCACCTATAAATACATACACTTTTCTATTGGATCCAAAAAGTGTAACAGAGTCAACCAACTGACCAAAAATCATCTTGATCGTCCATGGCACAGTAAGCCATACCCCCAATGCCACCAAGTCTTCTGCGCTCAATGCCAACTCTTTTTTGACCCAAAAATCTTTGGCAATTCCCACAAATACACTGGACCCATAGGCAAAATAGATAAGAAGCAGTGGCAGATATCGTACACGTAGCGCACGGATGGGGGTTAAGAGAATATCAAGCATCTTTTGTCCTTTTGCCCAAAATAGTACCATACTTACACTAAACCTAAAGTATGCATGAGAAGCATTTCATCAATACATTTTATCTTTCAGAAAACTATGATGTATGTATAAAATAGATCATAAAATCATCAAATAGATATTTTTGTATAAATTATAATAAAGATTATACTATTTAATAATTCTCTAATCTATACTAACATACAATGAAGAGAATAAAAATTTTTAAACCCAAATTTTGGCAATTCTATTGCATATTTTGGGTTGAACCTAAAGGAAAAACATGGCACGTTTGGTAGTAATGGGTGGTGGAGTCTCAGGACACACTGCCGCAACATTTGCAAAAAAATGGCTGGGTGATTCGCATGAAGTGGTTGTCGTCACCCCAAACTCACAATGGAACTGGATTCCCTCCAATATCTGGGTAGGTGTAGGACAGATGCAAAAAAAAGATGTGCTCTTTCCGCTTGCACCTATTTATAAAAAGGCAGGGATTATATATAAACAGGCACTTGCTACAGAAATTCATCCAAATGGCAAAGAGGGCAGCGATAAACCGTACATCGTCATCCAATCTACCAAAGAGGGCGAAGCAGGCAAAACAGAAGAGTTAACATATGATTATCTCATCAATGCTACAGGACCAAAACTCAACTTTGATGCAACACCAGGTTTGGGTAATGGTAAAGGGAAAATGGGTACCCATACTGTTTCCGTCTGTACAGCTGAGCATGCAGTACATGCAAACCTTGAACTTCAACAAGTGTTTGAAAAAGCCAAAAAAGGCCAAAGACAAAAGATACTCGTAGGCACAGGTCATGGTATGTGTACCTGTCAAGGTGCTGCCTTTGAGTACATCTTCAATATCGAACACGAAGCAAGAAAAGCTGGCATAAGAGATATGCTAGATATCAAATGGATCTCCAATGAGTCATTCCTTGGTGACTTTGGTATGGGGGGACTCCATATGAAAGTAGGCGGATACACGGTCTCTTCTAAGCTTTTTGCTGAATCTTTATATGCAGAGAGAAATGTGGAGTGGATTGTTGGTGCGCATACCTCTAAAGTAGAAGAGGGAAAAATTGAGTACGAACTGCTTGATGGTACAAAACATGAAGAGACATTCGACTTTGCAATGCTCATTCCTCCATTTTCAGGTGTAGGATTTAAAGCGTATGATAAAGATGGTTCAGACATCACTGATGTTCTTTTTGCACCAAATGGTTTCATGAAAGTCGATGCCAAGTATGATGCAGGGGCATACGAAAACTGGAAAGCCTCTGACTGGCCAAAAACCTACCAAAACCCTACTTTTGACAACATCTTTGCAGCCGGTATTGCGTTTGCACCACCGCATCTTATCTCCAAACCTATGAATTCACCAAATGGCACCCCCATCAACCCTACACCACCTCGTACAGGTATGCCTGCAGGTATCATCGGCAAGGCAGTAGCACGCTCTGTATGTGATTTGATTAAAAATGGTAAAGAGAATACTCATCTACATGAAGCATCTATGGCGCAGATGGGTGCAGCATGTGTAGCATCGGCAGGTAAAGGGCTTTTAGATGGTACAGCGGCTGCTATGACAGTCTATCCTGTTGTACCTGACTTTGAAAAATACCCAGGAACAGGACGTGATACAGACTATACCTTCGGTGAAATCGGTCTTGCAGGACACTGGATTAAACATATCTTACACCATATGTTTATCTACAAGGCAAAACTCAAACCAGGCTGGACGCTTATCCCTGAATAGGCCAACCATGTTAAAAAAATAAAAGGAGAATAGTACAATGAAGAAAGAAGAAGAAAACTTTGCAAAGAGTGAGCAGTTTAATCTCACAATGATTCCAGGAGCCTATGCGCGCAAAATGAGAACGTGTAAAATTTGGCAATTTTTTAGATTTTTAGTCCTTAACATCAAAATGCTTATTGTCGTAAGTAAAAGCCATTAACCTTTAGGGGGTGTGACCAATAAAGGCAACATCCCAAAATAATCCAACGTCCCAAAAGCCTGTTCTATTTTTATATCAGGCTTAATCTTTAGTATCATCTCTTTGATTACCTCATCACTCAAATCACCCAAATACTCACCCTCACCATGATCCTCTTTATAAAGTTTCACTAAACGGTGTGTAGGTTTGTTTTCTTCATGTTTCCATATAGTCATAAATGTGCCTTGTATGTAATAAAAAGATTATACTTTGATTTTGTTAATGTTTGTTGGAAGTGATAAATAAAAGAGAATAATAGGGTTGCAAGATAAGCTTGAAAAAGAAGTCGAAAATACCGACTCTCTTTTTCTGAAGAAATATTAACGTTTTGAAAATTGTGGAGAACGTCTCGCTTTTTTCTTACCTGGTTTTTTACGCTCAACCACTCTTGAATCACGAGTCAGAAGACCTTCTGGTTTGAGGATTGCTCTAAATGACTCCTCGTACGCTACCAAAGCTTTAGAGATACCATGTTTGACAGCATCTGCCTGTGCCGCATAGCCACCACCAAGTGTTGTTGCCTTGATATTCATGCTATCTAACTGTTTTGTAAGCTCAAGTGGAAGTCTTACTTTCATTTTCAATGTTTCATGTCCGCCTAGCCATTGGTCAAGTGTTTGCCCATTGATAAGCATTTCACCATTGCCTGGCGTCATCCATACTTTGGCAATAGCCGATTTTCTTTTTCCTGTTGCATAAATTGTTGCCATGATTACGCTTCCTTATTGAGTTGTGCAGTATGTGGATGCTCTGCACCCGCATATACTTTCATTTTTTTGATCATCTGTTTACCAAGTTTTGTCTTTGGAAGCATGCCTCTCATGGCACGCATATAAAGTTTTTCAGTATGATTTTCGAGCATATCACCAAGTTTTTTACTCTTAGTAGAACCAAAATATCCAGAGTGCGTAAAGTACTCTTTCTCATCCAGTTTTACACCAGAAAATTTCGCTTTTTCGGCATTGATAATCACCACATAGTCACCACAGTCAACATTGGGTGTATAAGATGGCTTGTGTTTACCTCTGAGTAGTGTCGCAACATCTGTTAAAATACGACCAAAAGTTTTACCTTCTGCATCGATCAAATGCCAGTCACGTGTCACTTCAGAAGCTTTTAGTGCTTTTGTCATTTTCATGATAATCCTTGTTTTTATGAGAGTCGAAACTCTTTTGGTGGACGGATTGTACCCACTTAACCTTAATATTTTTTTAAATTCAGTTTAGTTTAAGTTTAAGAGTCTATTTTGATGTGTTTTAGGGTCTCTTCTATCATCCATGATTGCATGTACAATCACTTTTACGTCTATATTGATGACTTTAGTTCTTCAAGTGAAAGTAATTGGACTTCTCCATTTTCATATTTTTCTAATCGCTGAGAGAGTACATCTTTATGCCAATCAGGTGGGCTTACAGTTTCTTTTTCATACTTAAAACTATCCCATAACTGTTCCATAAGATACAAACGCTCTCCCAAAGGCATGTTTTGAATATCACTTAATGACATAGTTAATCCTTTTTGATTTATTATAGCATAAATGTATTTTGAGAGTTAAAGCAAGTTCTCTTATCTTTATTCCTCTTGTGTGATATTTTTATTTGAAAACAGAAAAGGTCGTTGAAAATACTAGGTTTTTCGGTTCCTTATAATAATCTGGAACTTTAAGAGAACAAAAGGCAGCCCATAATAAAATATGTAAATATATATTTACAAATTAAATAAAATATGTTATACTATATTTACAAAAAGGATAACCCATGCAGTTTGAAACACTCTTTGAAGAGCAACAACACCTTTTAGACCGTGTAAGTCTCAACAAAAAAAGATACCTCTACACCCAAATAAACTGGAACTTACGCTCTATAGGCATACTTGGTCAGCGTGGTTTAGGTAAAACTACTATGATGCTACAATACATCAAAGAACACTATGCACACTCTGACAAAGCATTGTATGTCTCTTTGGATAACCCCTACTTTCAATCCATCTCTCTTTTTGAATTTGCTAAAACATTTGAACAACAAGGAGGAGAAGTGTTGTTTATAGATGAAGTGCATAAATATCAAGAGTGGTCAACACACATCAAAAATATTTATGATACTTTGGCACTACGTGTTGTTTTTTCTGGTTCATCCATATTGCAAATATCTAAACAGAACGCAGACCTATCAAGACGAAGCATTATCTATCAGCTTGAAAATCTCTCATTTAGAGAATACCTCTCCCTCAAAGAGATAGCACAGTTTGATGCCTATAGCTTGGAAGAGGTGCTAAACAATCACCAAGCCATCGCAAGCCAAATAAGTAAAACCATCAAGCCTTTAAAGCTTTTTAAGGCGTATTTGAAGTATGGGGCATATCCGTTTATATTGGAAGATGAGGGAACATACCATCAGCGTATCGTACAGATTATCAATCTCATACTAGAGTCAGACCTGCCTCATATCAATACCATCGATATGAAACAGATTACCAAGCTAAAAAAGTTGCTCTATATGCTTGCTGTTAATGTGCCCTTTGTACCAAATATTACAGACCTCTCCAAAGCGACAGAGATATCTCGTCCCAAACTCTATACTTACTTAGTTTATCTGGAGGATGCAAAAATTATCAATAGCATACGTAGCAAAGAAAAGGGCTACAGCATTATGAGTAAACCTGAAAAAATATTTATGCAAAATACCAATATATCCTATGCACTTACTGCACATATAGATACAGGTAGTGCAAGAGAAGCCTTTTTTGTCAATCAGATAAAAAACTATACAGCAAGTAAAAATCTTTTTATTGATGAGTCCATCTATGTGGCTCAGCAGGGCGATTTTTTGGTTAAAGAGAGATATACCTTTGAAATAGGCGGAAAAAATAAAAGCTTCAAGCAGATAAAAGATATGCAAGACTCCTATGTCGCTGCAGATGAGATAGAGATAGGATATAAAAACAAAATACCTTTATGGTTGTTTGGGTTTTTGTATTAGATTTGGGATAATTCAACCCCATCATCCAACAAATAAACAATCATCCCCTCCGTGCGTTTTCCCGTAATATCCCCAATCGCTTTTTTATAATACCCCACCTGACTTTGATGTTTTAAACTATACTTCTTAGAACTTTTATAGTCTATTACCAGATTATAATCCGCATACTCCAAAAGCAGGTCTATCTGCTTGAGTTCCCCCTCATAAGAGAGTGGCTGCTCTTTGTGCAGAGTAGCTCCTGTTAGCAGTACTTGAAACTCTGCATTGTCTATCAGATTTTTTACACGTTTTTCTATCT
>JALSSQ010000318.1 GCA_026984165.1 Sulfurovum sp. | reverse complement strand
GAGCGACGTGCGACAATAATACCTGCCATCATCGTGGCTGCCGCGATGGTCACGATGGACTCATAGGCGTTAGACCATGGTGCATGCCCTGCGATATACCAGCGGATACCCATACCTGTAATATGAATCACAAAACCAATTAAAAAGAGTGTCCATGCAATACGCATAATCCACTTGAGTGAAAAACTTGGTTTCATGACATTGATAAATGCAAAAATGAGCAATACCAATCCTACCAAGAGATACAACGGTACCAACTTGGAAAAGAGTCCTAATTTGTTATAGGTAATCTCCATATCGATATGTTTTTTACTCGGAATAACCGCCGCACCATATTTCTTTTGGAAAGCATAAATACCTTTAAGAGCCAAATCGGCATTTTCCCACTTACCTGTTTGTACACCTTGTGCTACCGTTTGGAAATATGCAGCGATACTCATACGCACTGCCTGTGCATCTTCTGCTGAGAATGCTTTGATTGCATCCAATGGTGCAAGCCATTTGTTATTTTTATCTTCTGGCTTGGGATAGATACGCAAAAGTGAGCCTTGATACGCCATAAATGCCACATTGACCCTCTCATCGATACGAATAAGCTCCTGATCATATTTGCTCTGTTCTACTGGTTTGGTTCTTGTCGCTTTAGTGACTGCATCAAAGAGTTTGTATCTGCCATCTTTTTTGTCAAAAAAATCTGAAAATTTTGCATACTTGGTATCTTCTGGCAAGCCAAGATTGAGAGCGATTTTTTTATCCCCTATGTAAATCATCGGTATCTCTTGATAAAACTCCGGCTCGATAATCATACCCAAGAACATCTGTGTTGGTTCAACATCATAAAGTGCCGTACGTCTTGTAATCTTGGCTATGACATCGTGTGCCACTGTATCTATAGGCTTCATACGCCCTTTTTGGTCTTGCACAGGAAGCTCCCCAAACTTCTTCGCATGTTCCAAGCTATACGACTGCATATGCTTGATTTTGGCTTCATCAATATGCGGTGTTGAGGCTTTTGCATTTTGCGGTGCAAAAGCCATGAGTGTCACCATCATGGCAGCTGCTGTGGCTGATTGTAGTTTTCTTGCCCCTTTGAGGAGTTTTTGGAAACGCCCATTTGGATGGAAAAGTGACCAAATCATACCAATAGCAAGTAAAATATAGCCGATATAAGTAGGTATGGTTCCAGGGTCATGGTTGACAGAAAGCACAGTACCTTTTTCATCTGGGTCATATGAAGATTGGTAAAAACGGTAACTTCTATGGTCTAAAATATGGTTCATATAGATATGATACGGCATGGTGAGATTTTGCTCTTTGTCTATGAGTGTCACTTGGCTTGAGTAAGATGCAGGGGTCATCGAGCCAGGATAGCGCTTGAGTTCAAAATCATTAAGTTTAATGCTAAATGGTACGTCAATGAGTTTTGCCCCCACACGCATATCGATATGTACACCATTGAGATCAAGACGCTTAATATCTCCTACTTTACCTTTGTATGGCATCGTAGTGACCAGTTTGCTTTTGTCACCCACAGAGACTTTCCATTGGATATATTCAGGAAATGCGCGCTTGGTTTTAAGTGAGTGGGACACCATCTTCACGATAGCTTTGTCGTGTATATCTTTGAGGACTACTGCATTGCCACCAAAACGGTAGAGCATACGGCGCGTAAACGGATTTTCTCCTCCCTTTATCTCTCCTGGTTTCTTTAAATCCATATTCAGTGTTTTCATAGAAAAAGGGAAATCTACAACATATCCATCCCCCTTGTCTTTAATGAGAAATGTAGGCTTGTCTGTGGTAGGTGTGATGTCATATCCTACATAAAAACCGCCAAAATCGATGCGATCACCTTTGGCTAAGAAGTGTATTTTGCCTTTACCACCTGCTGAGATTTTAAGTTCTAAGAGTTTTTTCCCTTTGGGAGAGTCTATGGCAACCTCTTCTGCTGTAGGGAGATACTTTACCAAAGAGATATCTACATTTTTATTGCCAACACTAAGGCTTTCATGTACACTGTTGCCTGTCATACTGGAGAGGTAGAGCTCTTTTTCCAATGTAGCACTTTTATCTCCTGCTGTCGCATGTACTTGTAAATTTTTAATATCTGAGAGCATCGTATGGCTTGTTTGCCCTTCACGAATCGCCATCACACCCTCATAACCAACATAACGTGTGGTAAGTGCACCAATGGCTATGACGAAAAATGCCATATGGAAAATAAAAACAGGCAGTTTGCTTTTGTATGATTTGTATTTAAACATATTATAGACAAGTATCGCCACAAAATAGGCTAAAAAAACTTCAAACCATTTGGCTTTGTAAATCAGTGCGCGTGCTGTTTGTGTACCATAGTCATTTTCGATAAACGTACCCGTACCGATAATCACCCCAAACAAAAACAGCATCAAGACTGCCATTTTCATCGAAAACATATATTTCATGCAAAATCCTTGGACAATTTAGTACAAAGATTATAGCCTATATTGGTTAACTATCTGTTAATTCAGAGTTTCTCACTCTTATTTTAGAGTGTTTGTTACTTTACTGTACGTACACATCGTACATAATAGCTCTCATTTTTGGGCTTACTGTCAGGACAACCATTGCCAAAATAGATACTTTTTGCACGCTGTTTCTCTTTTTCATCTTCACTTGCAGACCAGTAGTATTCTGATACCACATGTGTAAATGCAGGCATCACTGCCAAAGTATGTTTGGTATAGTCAGCAATCGAAATAAGTGCATCATAACTGGGCAGATACCAATCATCAAAACCATTCACTCTAAGTGACTTACAGTATTGTGCTGCATCAAACCAATTTTTTTTCACTTCTACTACAGCACTATTGTCTTGCCACATAAGATGCGCTACTTTATCTATCACTACTGCATCTTTTTTTGTAAAGTTCTCTGCAGCATTTTTATTGGTTTTTTTTGATAATTTTTCCAAATCAAGAGAAAATTCCAAACGCAGTATCTCATCATTGTTCAAGATAATTTTCTGACGCTGCACCTCTTGCCAATCTTCATCTAAAATATGAGAAACCATAAGTTCATGCTTACCTTCAGGCAGAGTGAGAAACAAAGGTGCTTTGGAAATCTTACCCATTTCCACACCATCTACATAGACCAATGCACCCAAAGAAGCAGAGCGAATGCTTACTTTTCCTTCGCCTGCATAGAGTAAGCCACACAAAGCAAACCATGTTAAAAACTTATACACAACTTCTCCTTATATACATGTGATAACACAACTGCGATATGATATCACTTCAACTCACCCCAGCTGTCACCAATACTCACAGAGCACTCCAAAGGTACATTGAGCTCTAAAATATGCTCCATTGTATAGGCAAATCTTCTGCTTATCTCTTCTACATTCTCTTCTTTTATCTCAAAGATAAGCTCATCATGGATTTGTAAGAGCATAAAGGCATCGAGCTCCTCTTCTGTTATCATAGAGTCTATTTGATTCATAGAGAGTTTTATGAGGTCTGCGGCACTTCCTTGAAATACAGTATTGACCGACTCACGCATAAAGGCAGCCTTTTGCATGCCATTTGCAGACTCATAGTCAAAAATACGTCTGCGTCCGAGAATGGTTTCAACATAACCATCTCTCTTCACACGTTCTTGTATGCCTTCCAAGAAGTTTTTAACTGTAGGAAATGATGCAAAGTAGTTGGCGATAATCTCTTTGGCTTCTGAAGCGCTGATACCCAACTCTTCAGAGAGTTTTTTGGGTCCCATACCATAAAGTAAACCAAAGTTGATAGATTTTGCAAAGTTTCTTTTCTCTTTTGCTTCCTCTTCACCAAAAAGTATAATAGAGGTAGCCAAGTGAATGTCCACACCATTCTTAAAGGCTTCCAAGAGTGCTGCATCTTGCGAGAAGTGTGCCAAAAGGCGTAACTCAATTTGAGAGTAGTCAATAGAGACAAGTTTATAGCCCTCTTTTGCGACAAACGCTTCACGTACCAAACGCCCAAGCTTTGAGCGAACAGGAATGTTTTGCAAATTAGGATCACGAGAACTCAGACGGCCTGTGGCTGTACCAGTCTGCACAAAACTGGTGTAGATACGTGAACTTTCATCAGCTTTGGCAAGCTTGAGCAAAGGCTCCACATAAGTAGAGAGTATCTTTTGATACTCACGGTATTCCAATACTTTGGCGATCACTTCATGTTCTTCTTTTAGTCTATTGAGGACTGCCTCATTGGTACTGTAGCCTGTCTTTGTTTTTTTACCACCTTTAAGTCCCAAATGTTGAAAGAGTACATCACCCAACTGCTTAGGAGATTTGATGTTAAACTCTACACCTGAGAGTGCGTATATCTCTTTGGTCAGTACAAGCAAGTCTTGCGTGAGTCTTTTTTGGAGATGCTCTAACTTATTGGGGTCTATTTTTATCCCTAAACGCTCCATACGCATCAACACCAACATAAAAGGATACTCTACATTTTTTGCCTCTTTAAGCAGATGCGAAAGCGATGAGAGCTCCATCTTTTTCTTGATAGCACCATAAAGCAAAAATGTCATCCAGGCATCTTCGGCAGCATAAAATGTCGCATCACTTATGGCAACCGCAGAGAAGTCTTCGCCTTTTTTGACCATCTCTTTAAAGGGTTTCATCTCATATTTGAAGTACTGTTTGGCAAGCGTATCCAGCCCTACTTTGCTTCCGGGGTTGGAGAGCCATGCCATAATCATCGTATCGGCATAAGGGAGCACTGGCTTCATATTATATTGATTAGCAAGCAGTGAAAAGTCAAACTTGAGGTTCTGCCCTATCACGTTAAAGGTCATGAGTTTTTTAAGTGCCCGCAGGGCATCATCCAAACTTACTTGTGCTTCTACACCCAAATAGCTATGCCCTACAGGCACATAATAGGCCTTATTTCTCTCTACACAAAACGAAAAACCAACCATTTTTGCTATTTTTGTATCTAAACCTGTGGTTTCTGTATCAAAAGCAACAATCGCATCTTTATCTATATTGTCCAGTACATCATCTAATTTTTCTTTACTGTCTAAAGTAATAGCCTCAAAGCTAAGTGTAGGCTTTGCAGGTGCGACATATTCACGCTCACAGTCACCCTCTTGCATCCCTACTTTGGCTTTGCGTATGGCTTGTTTCATCTCATAGCGTTCAAACTCTTCTAAGAGACAGGAGAGATAGTTCTTCTCTTCAAAGACAAAAGATTCTACGTCTATATCGGCAAAGACTTCATCGCTCATACGTACCAAATCACGCGATAAAAATGCCATCTCTTTACCCTCAAGAAGCAGTTTTTGTATGCGTGGTGTACCTGCATTTTCTATGTCATCATAGAGAGCTTCAAGTGTATGATACTTGTTGATCAGTTTTGCCGCTCCAACCTTGCCTATACCTTTGACTCCGGGAACATTGTCCGAACTGTCTCCAAGCAGGGCTTGAAAGTTGATGAAATCTTTAGGATGCACACCAAATTTGGCGATACATGCCTCTTCATCTACCTCTTGACGCTTCACCGCATCATACATCACCACTTCACCATCATCGATAAGTTGATAGAGATCCTTATCGTGTGAGACGATACGAACCTTCAGACCCTTTTGTCTGGCAAATTTTGTCACCGTAGCGATGACATCATCGGCTTCATACCCTTCACGCATAAGGTTTGCAAAGCCCATTTGTTCTATCCACTCTATGGCAATAGGCAGTTGTTTTTTAAGATCTTCTGGTGCTTCGTCACGATTGTCTTTATAGGCTGGAAACATCTCATTGCGAAACGTATTGCCTTTGGCATCAAGTGCAAATACCAAATAGTCTGTACTGTGGTCGCGACGCAACGAATCTACAAGATTTGCAAACCCTGTCAGCAAGCCTGTAGGAAAGCCATCTGAGTTACGCAAAGGAGGAAGTGCAAAATAGGATCGAAAAAAGAAACCGAAAGTGTCAATGATAGTAATAGTTTTCAAAATAAATAAGCCTCACCTTTTTCTTTATTCTAGCCAAATATGCGTTAGAAACAGACACTTAATATTATGCAGTCAAAATATTTTTGACAAAAATTTGACAAAATTATAGTACAATACTTTTATTAATTTATATTATAAAAGGATATTGGTAAGAATATGCAACACAATAAATTTGAGCACACACATGTCGCCTATGCTCCAAAACCAAAACCTCTTAAAAATGAAAGTGATAAGTTTGCACAACAACAAATTACTTTTGATGATGCACCACTTTTTTTTCCCGCTGGTTTTGAGAAGTTATTTTTACTTATATATTTTATAACACTTCCCTATATTGCAGGACTTATGTTTCTCTTTTTTTATGTGGGGAAAGGAAAAACTGAACTCTTTTTATCACTCAATGAAGATTCTTCTTTTATCCTCACGTGGGCTATTGGATATGAAATACTTGCTGGATTGGCACTGTTGTATATTGTAAAACTTGCTATTTCTTTCAGTATCAATAATACTAAAAGAGGTGCCAGAAAGAACTTTAAAAGACCATAAAACTTTACTCATAATCTAACTCTTTTGCCAAATACTCTCCTGTATATGACCCTGTCTCTTTGTAAGTTTTTGCTAATGTTTCAGGTGATCCTGTCGCAATAATCTTCCCACCTTTATTCCCACCTTCAGGTCCCATATCTATCACATAGTCTGCGTTTTTTACCATATCAAGGTTATGCTCTATCACCACTACAGAATTGCCCAATTCTACTAAATGATGCAGTACACCTGTGAGTCTATCGACATCTGCAAAATGCAGTCCAGTAGTAGGTTCATCCAAGATATACAGTGTTTTACCTGTGTCTTTACGGCTTAGTTCTTTAGAAAGTTTAATACGCTGTGCTTCCCCACCAGAAAGCGTGGTAGCATTTTGCCCCAATTTGATAT
>JALSSQ010000317.1 GCA_026984165.1 Sulfurovum sp. | reverse complement strand
TATCTTTATTGCTCTTCACCAAATAAGAGGTAATCTAAGCTTAGTTTTCCGGCTCCTAGTGAAGCAAAGAGGGCTAAAAACAACATATAGTATAACGGAATTTCAAATCCATTGTCTCCTGCAGAGAAACCATGTGGTAAATGTACAGTGACAATAGCCACAATCATAACTACAATAAGAGGAATGGAAATGAGCCTTGTAAAAAGCCCCAATGTTAAGAGTACAACACCTAAAGCTTCTGTACTTGCTGCCATGTAGGCATTGAGTGTGGGAAATGGTATGCCCATCGAGCCAAACCATTCTGCGATGGCACCGATGTCTGCCCATTTCATCGTAGCAGGCTCATAAAATCCATAAGCAACTGCCAGTCTAGCAAGAAACAATGAAACACTTTGTCCGTTGCTCAAAATGTTTTTACTCGTAGTGTAAATACTTCTTAACATGGTAACTCCTTTTCAACTATATGTTTGTGTTACAGGTCAAAGTATAGTAGGTTAGGCGTGTACTATATGTGTAATTTTTTAATACAAAAATATGTTTTTTATTGGAGAAGAAAATATAGTAGAGAAGCAATAAATAAGAGTAAGTATAGAATATAGACAAATGAAGAGTTCCTAAGAAAAAGTGTTTTTCTTAGGAACATTAGGTAATTTATTTACCACATTTTGCTGATGAGCATTTTTTAGCAGAGGCACATTTTTTGGCTACTTTTTTAGCGTCACCACATTTCCCGCTTGCTTGACATTTTTTAGCACCATCACATTTACCTGATTGGCACTTAGCTGCTTCTGCATCATTTCCTGTGGTACATCCTGTAAAAGCTACAAGTGCTAACCCTACTAGTGAAGAAAAAATTAACTTTTTCATATTCGTCTCCTAATTATTTTTTATTTTGACAGTGCTAGTATAATCTTTTGTACGTGTAGTGAGTGTGTAGCTTTGCACTCACGCTACACAAAGAGAGACTATGATACGATTATAAATTAAAGGCAATATACTTATGATAAAAAGAAGACATTTTCTCATTTTAGGTTCTATACTAGGGCTTTCTCCTTATGTATATGCAAAAACAGATGATTCATTTGAACGTGCATTTAAAAAGATAGAACCCACATTAAAAGCAGTCCAGGCACATATGTTTCCCCAAGGCAGTAAACTTCCTTCTGCTGATGCGATGCATGTCACACAGTTTGTCTATGAAACAATGCAGCATCCTAGTTTCGATAGAGATATCAAAGCTTTTGTGATAGAGGGCGCAGAAGAGTTCATGCAGCGTACGAAAGGAAAATTTCTTAGTATGACAACAGCAGAAAAAGAGAAAGCCTTACGTGCCTATGAAGAGACAAACTATGGCAGTTCGTGGCTAGAGCGCATTATGACACTCACTATGGAAGGAATGTTTTCAGACCCTATCTATGGTGCGAACATCAAAGAAGCAGGCTGGAAGTCTATAGATTCTTATGGCGGATTTCCTAGACCTTCTACAAAGTATATGGGGAGATGAGTATGTATGATGTTGTCATTATAGGCTCAGGGGCAAGTGGGGGTGCTGTCGCCTATACATTGTGTAAAACAGGCTATAAAGTAGCGGTACTTGAAAAAGGGCGTTTGATACGAAGAGATGAATTTAGCAAAGATGAGTTGGCGTATTGTCGTAGAGATTTGGTGACGCCAAATCTTTTTGATGAATACCACACCATAGAAGAAAAAGTCGATGGAAAATGGGTAGCCACACCTACCTATGAATCTGGATGGAGCTTTTGGAATGGGAACATTGTGGGAGGTTCTTCTAACCTTATGTCAGGGATGCTACACCGTTTACACCCTGATGACTTTAGACTTAAAAGTAAATATGGAGAGATAGAAGGTGCCAATGTAGTCGATTGGCCTATCTCTTATGAAGATTTGGAACCTTATTATGACTTGACAGAAGAACTTGTGGGTGTCTCAGGACATTATGAAAAGCATCAATACGAACCACCACGCAGCAGAGCACAATTTACACAACCTCCTACCAAAGAAAACGCGGTAGTCAAACTGCTTGACAAAAGTTGTCAAAAACTAGGTATTAAATCTTTGGTAACACCACGTGCGGTACTCTCTCGTGACAAAGGGGACAGAAATGCCTGCTACTACTCAAATTTTTGTGGAAGTTATGGCTGCAGTTCGGGAGCCAAAAGTTCATCAAGAGAAGCCTTAATCAAACCAGCACTTGCTACAGGTAACTTGACACTGTTGACAAATACGCATGTCAAATACCTCCATAGCGAAAGCAAAGATGCGGTGAAGTATGCCATGGCGGTAGATACGGTCACAGGAAAAGAGAGGAGGATAGAGGGAAAGATGTTTGTTGTAGCAGCTCAGGCACATGAATCTTCAAGACTGTTGTTAAATTCTGCAAACAAATACCATCCTCATGGTTTGGCAAATACTTCAGGAGAAGTGGGTAAAAACCTTATTTTCTCTGGTGGAGGCTCTGGACAAGGTGAATTGCATAAAGATAGCTTGAAAGATATCAAGTTTGAAGACCTCATGACAACAGGGCTTTTTGTAAACCGTTCTATACTTGATTGGTACTTTGTAGATGATTGGTGGGATGGAAAATTTAAAGGGGGATCAGTTGAATTTATGTTTGAACATCAAAATGTTATTACCCGTGCTCGCAAAAATAACTATAAAGAGGGAAAACTTCTTTGGGGTAAAGAACTTGGTGAGCATGTAGTGAAGCGTATGACAGAACAAAAGAGTATTCGTTTTGAAATTTTTAATGATTGGTTACCGAATGATGATTGTTTTGTCTCCTTAGATCCAACCCATAAAGACAAATATGGTATGCCTGTAGGAAAATTACGAGTAGAAGGGCATCCTCAAGATGTGAAAGTGGGTAAGTATATTGCTAAAAAATGTGAAAAGATACTTGAAGAGATGGGCGCTAAAAACATCTATTCGTCTGTTTCTTCTGCACCACCGCAAAATTTAGTTGCAGGCGGATGTCGATTTGGAAATGATCCCAAGACATCGGTACTTAATAAATATTGTCAAGCACATGATGTACCAAACCTTTTTGTGGCAGATGCAAGTTTTATGCCTACGGGAGGTTCTGTCGCTTATACATGGACAATTTATGCAAATGCTTTTAGGGTGGCAGACCATATAGTGTCGGTACTTCGTACAGTAGCATAAAAATGTATTTGACATTTTTATCATATTTTTTTATTATACTTTTAAACTAAAGTGCTAATTTAAGTTTTGATTAAATTCATATTTATTTTTTATTAATTAAATATAGTTAAAATTATACATATTTTTTAGTATGAGCACTATGCCATTTAGCTATTAGGAGTATGCATTGAAAAATATTTATATAATAATATTGTTGTCTGTAACTATGAGTATATATGCACATGCAACTATCAATAAAGTGGTTAAGCACACGATTAAAAATGGGGAAACCTTATATACTGTTGCACATAAGCATCATAGTACCATAGAAGAAGTGCGCAAATTAAATCACATTAAAAAAGATGAAATTCTTAAAATTGGAAGAGTGCTGAGAGTACCTATAAATACTTATTTCCCTGACAAAAAACAAAAGATTGTTAAAAACAAAAAAAAGAAGCAAATTAGAATAAAAAGAAAAAATAAAATTAAAATTGTTAAAGTTGTAAATAAGAAGAAAAATAAAGCACTACGTGTAGCTTTACAAAAACAGGCAAAACCACTTTCAAGCAAAAGAATAAAGCGAAGACATACTGTTAAAGTTGATGATATCTTTTTTCGATCAGCTAAAGCAAAATTTAGTGCATTCTCTAAATTCGGATTAACCAAAGCAAGAAATATTATAAATGTAGCAAAACAAAAACTAGGACGAAAATATGTTTGGGGTGCTGTTGGACAAAGAGGAACTTTTGATTGTTCTGGATTTACATCATATGTGTATAAAAAGAATGGTATTCATATCCCACGTACTTCTCTTAATCAATCAAAATTTGGTAAATTTGTATCTAGACGTAATCTTAAAATAGGTGATCTTGTTTTCTTTGACACATCCAAGCATAGAAGAGGCTATGTTAATCATGTAGGTATCTATATAGGTAATGGAAAGTTTATTCATGCAAGTTCTGCGAAGAAAAAAGTGGTCATTACGAATTTAAATAAACCGTTCTATAGTAGTAGATTTAAAGGAGCAAGACGTCCTTCATAAACTTTCGTAAAGAGAAGTAACTTTACTTCTTTATTGTACTTTTATTTAGAAGCTTATTCGGCTTCTAAGACAGCTCCTGCACTTGCATTGGTTACAAGCGCTCTATATTGTTTTAACCATTTACTTTTTAACGGCTTGATGAGCGGCGTAAAGTTTGCTCTTCTTGCTGCGATGACTTCATCGCTTAGGTTTGCTTGCAAGATATACTGATCGACATCGATATGAATCTCATCACCATCTTCAAGCAAGCCTATAAGACCACCTTCAGCTGCCTCTGGACTAACATGTCCGATGCTTGCACCTCTGGTAGCACCTGAGAATCTACCATCGGTAATGAGTGCCACTTTATCACCAAGTCCCATACCCATAATGAGCGAAGTAGGGCTTAGCATCTCTTGCATACCAGGCCCACCACGAGGTCCCTCGTATCGAATCACAACGACATTACCTGCTTTGACTTTGCCTGCCAAGATACCCTCTATGGCTTCATCTTGAGAGTTAAAACATATAGCCGTTCCTGTAAAGACCCTCTCCCCTGTAATACCTGCTGTTTTAATCACTGCACCTTGTTCTGCCAAGTTACCATAGAGAATAGCAAGCCCACCCACTTCCGAATAAGGATTATCCACAGTATGAATGATATTTGTATCGGTAATCTCAGCATTTTTTACTTTTTCATAGAGGGTTTCCCCTGTGATAGATAAGCTATCAGCCAATATATTATTTCCGCGTTTCATCATTTCATGCATAACAGCATTGACACCACCTGCTTTGTTAATGTCTTCCATATGCACCGTTGACAATGACGGTGAGATTTTAGCGATGTGAGAGATACGTTTAGAGATAGCATTGATATCGCTAAGGTTAAAGTCAACCTCTGCTTCTTTAGCAATAGCAAGCATATGGAGCACTGTATTGGATGATCCACCCATTGCCATATCTACAGCAAAGGCATTGTGTACAGCATTTTCATTAAGGATGTTTCTTATACGGTATTTTTCACGTTCACTTGCTTCTGATTTGGCTATTTCACAGATGCGACGAGCAGCTTTTTTGTAAAGTTCTGTACGCTCAGGTGTCAATGCCAAAATTGTCCCGTTACCAGGCAGTGCAATCCCCATAGCCTCCATGAGTGTATTCATAGAGTTCGCGGTAAACATACCAGAACATGATCCACCACTTGGGCAAGCATTACACTCTATGTCCAGTAGCTCTTCGTCTGTAATCTCTCCAGTTTCATGTTTACCTACCGCTTCAAAAGCCGTTGCCAAGTCGATAGGTGTTCCCTCTTTGGTATATCCTTTTTCCATCGGTCCACCAGACACAAAGACTGTAGGTACATCCACACGTAAAGCACCCATAATCATCCCTGGGACAATCTTGTCACAGTTTGGTATGGCTATCATGGCATCTAGCTTATGAGCATTCATCACTGTCTCTATGGAGTTGGCAATGATCTCACGACTAGGTAAAGAGTAGAGCATTCCATCATGCCCCATAGCGATACCATCATCTACACCAATGGTATTAAATTCAAAAGGTACGCATCCGTTAGCACGTATCTCGTCTTTGATGACTTCTGCTACTTTGTTCAGAAAAAAGTGTCCAGGAATAATCTCTATAAATGAGTTTGCCACCCCAATAAATGGTTTTGAAAAATCTTCATCTTTTAAACCAGTAGCTCTCAACAAACTTCTATGGGGTGTTCTGTCAAACCCCTCTTTAATTTCATTACTTCTCAATGCTGTTCTCCTTCAAAAGAAACAAGGTCTCTTTTACATTCCTTTTCATTAGAGCATTGTTTTAGAAAACTCTATTTTTGGGGAATTTATATTTTTTATGGATTATAGCACAAATACTATTTACATTTAAATTTTTTTTAGCTATAATCGCACTCCGATTTTAAGCTATATGTTTAAATGCGGAATGGATATGCGGGCGTAGCTCATCGGTAGAGCATAACCTTGCCAAGGTTGGGGTAGAGGGTTCGATTCCCTTCGCCCGCTCCATTAAGTTGTATTTAAAGTAAATAGTATCAATATGCCCGAGTGGTGGAATTGGTAGACACAGGGGACTTAAAATCCCCCGGTCATTGCGACTGTGCCGGTTCAAGTCCGGCCTCGGGCACCACCAATAAAACAATATGGAGCCATCGCCAAGTTGGTAAGGCCGTAGATTGCAAATCTGCTATTCACCAGTTCGAGTCTGGTTGGCTCCTCCATAAGTTATAAACTAGATTTTATCTTTTTTTGGATAACCTTCTATTCTTCAAAAAGTCGGGAGATGTCAGAGTGGTCGAATGTGCCGGTCTTGAAAACCGGTGAGGGTAACACCTCCGGGGGTTCGAATCCCCCTCTCCCGGCCAGTGTATCATATTTAATCTCTACTATTTATCATCCATTGTGAAAAAACATTTATATAATTCCAAAAACTTTGTATATTCTCTTCTGAACTAAGCTTGTTTTTGATGATGGGTTGTAGTGCCTCTTCGTAAGTCACAAGCCAATGTAAGCGCGCATGAGGAGTAATGCGAAAAGGAGCATGTCTCCCTCTCATTTGAGGTGCACCTCTATTTTGGTTAAAATACTGTGGACCTCCACAAATTTGTATGAAAAAGTCTGCTGAATGTTGCGCGGCTATTTTCATCGCTTCTTTATTTTGAGGAAAGATGTCTTTAATGGGACTTTCAAAAAGCCCCATATAAAATCTGTCAAGCAGGTCACGCATACCTTGTTCTGTAATGTCTGTTAAAAATGCTGGGTTAGGTTTGGTAACAGGAGGGTT